>JBAZWE010000004.1:17476-59909 GCA_041660545.1 Thermoleophilia bacterium | reverse complement strand
GCGGGTACGCGCTCGTTGAGATCTCCGGCGGTTATCCGTTTAATAGCCGAAACGACACTTCTTAGTGGCTTTACGATTGTTCTTGATAAAACAGCCCAAAGACAGGCAAGAATAATCGCAAGCAGAAGAGTCAGAGCGGCCACTGTATACATCTTGTTTGACCAGACCGCCTTGTCAACTCGTTCCATTGAGGTCGAAACCAGGATTGCGCCACGCAGATTGCCTGAATTTACATGGCATGCCTGACATGCGGCTTCATTCGGCAGGGGGTGAATCTCGGTGAGGACGCGATTTGAGCCCTCGTCCTCGTAAAATTCAGCCCTCTCTCCCGAGCGCATAACCCGTGAAAGCTGATCACCGGCTTCGGCGGTGAGTATCCCGTTACCCCCGAAAGATTCCTTTCCATTCAGACTGAAAACACGTACCTGACGAACATCGCCGATTCCTTTCAGGCTGTCAATCGCCTGGACCGTCAGCTCCTGTTTGCCGGCGAGCATGCTTGTTTTCAGACTGTTTGAAACAGATGTTGCCAGAACGTGGTTACTCTCTTCCTGCTGCCTTACCAGGTCACTCTCCTCATGCCTGATACTTATTACAGCAAAAACAGCAAATCCAATAGTTAGGATTATCGCGACCATTCCCATGATCTTTGCCTGAATGCTATTTCTGAAAATATTTATCATCATGCCTCCGAGAAGGATCTTCCCGCCCACGGGCTCAGCTTGCCTTGCTCTATGTAACCCTCACCATGAATATGCATGAACATGCCAACCCCCAGGTCTATTTGATCGCCCTTCGTGCTGATCGGGCCTCTTTGATCACTTTGTCGATGTCCAGCATCCCAACCATGACATTATCGATACTGCTCTGAGCCATGACGAAGTTTCGCTGTTTTTGGTCCAGTGTCTGCATCGGCGGTTCAAGTGACGAGGGAGCGATTTCTTCCACCCGGCTGACACTATCAACCAGAATGCCCATCAGCTCATCTGATGAATCCACGATAACAATGCGGCTCTGCTGGCTTGGAGTGGAATCCGGTAAAGAAATAAGCACCGCAAGATCAATCACAGGTACAACACTTCCCCGCAGATTGAATACTCCCTTGATATGTGCGGGGACTCCGGGTATCCATGTAATTTTGGGAACACGGATCACCTCTCGCACCCGGCTTATCTCAACTGCAAAAGTCTCTCCGGCAAGCGACATCAGTACAAAAGGAAGATTCTCCTCTTGCTGACCTGAAGATGGGGAATCAAGGAAAGCGCCTCCCTCTCTTTGCCCCCCGTACAATGTTCTCCCTACTTCGCCCATAATCACCGGTGATCCCGGTAGGAGTGCCATGACATGGGATAAGTCGGACGCTATGCCCCGCCGCTTTAACTTCTGAAGGTATCTTAAAGCGATAAATGCCGCAGAATTGTACTATTCAACCCGAATAAAGAGTGATTACTGAGTTCTGAGCGCTTTTACGGGATTTAGGAGTGCGGCTCGCAAGGCTGGGAAAAAACCGGCTATAGCGCCCAGGCAAACAGAAAAGACGACAGCGAATAGCCCCAGGCGTATGGTTATTCGGAATATCTCGAGACCGAACTGGCTACTGGTTAGTTTGTTTAAACCGATGGTCGCGATTATTCCTACAACCAGACCAAACACCCCCGCGATAAAACCGATGACAGTAGCCTCGGTCACATATTCAAACAGGATAGCCCAGTCGGGCGCACCCAGAGCTTTTTTCAGACCTATCTCACGGGTCCTTTCGGAAATTGCCATAACCATTGTATTAGTTGTGGCAACGCCTCCGACGACCAGAGATATGACCGCCAGGCCTAGAACCATCGCCCTGAAGATCAAAAGGTTTCGATTCGCCTGCTCCTCGCTCTTCTTGGGCGACAAAGCTTTTACGTCTGACAGCTCTTCGTTTATCCGGTTAGCCAGGACTTCGGTGTCAGTATTTTCTTTGGGGATTATATTTAGGACTACAGCCTGAGGCGGCAGTAGCGCAATACGCCGGACCGTCTCAAGAGGAGCGACAACACTGCCATTTGCAAACAGCCCCTCATACGGCTTGAAGATTCCCTTTACATAAAAGTTAACGTTCCGGAAGTTGACTATATCTCCTACATGCAGATCATACTTCTGGGCGACGGCGTGTCCGACAAGTATTGCAACAGTATCGCCACCCTCAAGGTATGAACCGCTTTCCAGTTCTATGTTTTTAAAACGCTGGGCGGTCTCTTCGGGGGGGAAGCCAGCGAGGCCCGAAAACCCTGCCTGATCTTCACTGTCGTCCCTGCCCCCCAGCGCCGTCACGACCCAGGGGATCACCTTGTCAACTTCCGGCATCTCCTTGATCCGGTTCTGGCTATCAAGCGAAATCGTACCGCTACCGGGCGCTCCCAGTGAATATTTGGGCTGGACGGTCACCGTATTGCGAGCATCCTCGAGCGACACCTGTACCATGCGGCTCATAAATTCCGACAGACTGCCCATCACGGTAAGGGCAATGATTCCTATCGAGATGCCAAGCACCGTCAGAAACGTACGAAACCTTCTTCGATTTATATTTCTTAAAGCTTCGAGGAACAATACACATTCTCGCTTTGCGGATTGAATAGCCGGATCTTAAAAATACTCGGCAGACTTTTCATCTTCCAAGCAGCCTCGACAAAAGACCGCGTTTTGAAACCTTGTCGCGACCGTGCGTGTTTATTTGAAGTAAGTCTTTGTCGACTAAAATCCGCGCGGGATTTTCCTCGAATATCACAGCAGCATTTTCTTCGCCTACCGATTTTATAATCATGCAATGACTGGTCGACAGGTGAGGCTTGCGTCTGCCTGCTGAATGGGCATCAGAGGCGACAAGGTGCACCATCCCCGACCTAAGCAACGAATAAGCCGTCTTTTGCACAGTCTTGCCGAACAGCCCTTCAAGGCTGGCAGCCGTTATCTGGCAGAATACATCACCGTTTACCAGTAATTCCTTCAGTCTTCCATGATCCTTTTGCACAAACGCGGTCCTTTCGGGATGTGCGAGCACAGGCAGAAGCCCGCAAAGCCTTATCTGATAGATCGCCCTGGCAACCTGATCGAAGCTGGTTTCGGCTGTTTCCATAAGTAGAAACGACCCGGTTCCAAGCGTCAGTCCCTCCAGCACGGTTTTGTCGCCCGCAATGCATGCACTCATGGGTACCTCGGCTCCTGCTATCAAATCAAGATCGATTTCGTTCTTCGCCAATGCGGTCCGCAACACCTCCAGACGCTCCTCAAGGTCACTGCCATCATAGAAGCCCTCGACGATGTGAGGGGTGGCAATAATCGTGGTAATCCCGTCGGCAACAGCGATGCGTGCCATCTTTAGGCTTACATCGATACTTGAAGGCCCATCATCAACTCCGGGAACTATATGGCAATGTGTGTCTACAAAATGCATGATTGAATCTCCATGGCTGGATGCCCTGTTATTGCTATTTAGTATACTCAAGTCATCGCATGGCTTGCGAAAGATATCGAAATGCTTCCTTGAGAATGGTAGTAAGCTTCACTATGCTATAAGAGAAGCAATAATTTTCCCATTTCCAATGAATAAATCTGTCAGCATACTAGCCAGCATACTAGCCGTAACAGGCATCGTCCTCATGGTCTTAGGCGTCGGCATACTTTTGTATGTGCCGGCCACGTGGGTCTGGGGCTGGTATGACCAGAGAGGTTTGACCAGTTCCTTTGAGCAGGAGTCGGCTGCCGCGCTTACTTTAAACAAAGACGTACTGGACAAGCTTAAAGGACAGGCTGATACCGAAAAGCTCCGCCAGCTTGCGATTTTGACGAAATCCCGTTTGACCAGCGAGCAGACAATCGCGCGTATTGAGATCCCGAAGATCGGCGTTAACGCGATCGTAGTCGAAGGAACCACGGAAGCTTCTCTGCGCAAGGGCCCCGGTCATCTTGAAGAGACTCCGCTGCCTGGAATGGGAGGCAACTTCGGCCTGGCTGGAGACAGGGTGCTTTATGGGGGTCCATTTCTGAACCTTGATGAAGTCGGTGAAGGCGACGAACTGACACTACGGACATCTTATGGGATTTTCAAATATGTGATAGTTGGATCGCATATCACAGTTCCCGAAGACGTCAGTGATCTTCAGCCGCAAGGCTATGAATCCATAACTCTTATCACCTGCGATCCGCCCTGGGATACATCACACAGACTTATCGTCAAGGGCCGTCTGACCTCGGGTACGCTTGTCGAAGATCAACCCTAGTACGCACCTTCGCGCCGCAGTACGGTGGGAACCGTCTTCAAAATTATTTTTAAATCCAGTTTTATTGACCAGTTCTCTATGTAGTAGAGATCGAGTCTGGACATCTCCTCAAAATCACGCCGGTCACGACCGCTTACTTGCCAGAGTCCGGTGACTCCTGGTCTGACTGCGAGACGTTTAAGATGATGCGACTGGTAGCGGCCTACCTCCTCAGGCAGCGGTGGGCGTGGTCCGACGATACTCATGTCTCCCTGAAGGACATTTAAAAATTGGGGTAGTTCGTCAAGGCTTGTCCGTCTCAAAATTCTACCGATGCGGGTTACGCGCGGATCATCCTTCATCTTGAAAATAGGTCCAGTGGCTTCGTTGCTTCGCTTAAGATTTATGCGCATCTCATGGGCGCCCTCCACCATCGATCTGAACTTGAGCATTTCAAAACTCTCCCCGTCCTTGCCAAGCCTTGTCTGCCGATAAAGGGCCGGCCCCTTCGATGTCGCGCGTATCAACAACACGGTTATTGCCCAGAGCGGTGAGTGTATGATTAGCATGATGACAGCCAGGAGGATATCCATGAATCTTTTGAGCCCGCTGTGCATAGCATCGAGGTTAGGTTGCTTGACGTCTATCATCGCCAGACCGTCATATTCCTGGATGTTGATATCGCTGTAGGGATATGCGAATGAGTCCGGTATTATGCGAACCCTGACATCACGCCGGACACCGTTGTTGACGATCTTTTCCATGAGTATATGATCTTCCGGCGGCAGCGCGATAACAATCTCTTCCACATCCTGTTCGACGACGACTGTGGGAAGATCTTCAATACGCCCCAGCAGGGGCGCTCCCTCAACAGGAGATTTTGTCGCACTCTCATCGACAAAACCTATGCATTTTACGCCGAGCCAGTTCTTTGCCTGCAGGTGATCGTAAACATCTACACCCTGGGGACCGGCTCCTACTATTACCATCTTCCTGCGCCAGGATCCGCTGTCAAACAAGCGCACCTGTGTGTGATGCGCGATAAGTCTTATTGCCAGTAACATTAAAGTGTACGAAATGGAAAGCATGAGAATTCCCGGCCGTGAGAACTCATAGAACTCCGAGACGATAAAATCCTCAAGCACGAATGCGGAGCTCACCAGCAGGACAAAGGCGATAACGGCGCTCCGCAGCACAAGACTGATATCGGTCAGCCGCGAATAACGTTTTGAAATCATGTAGTCGCCCCCAAGGGCGATGCTCGTGAGCGTCAATATCACAAAGCAGGTATAAAAAATATAGTCGATAGAAGTCAGGGAGGCGCTGCTGTGAACGGCCAGCGAGGGCTCTATGTGTACCATCATATAAACAAAAATGATTGCACATATGCCCGCGATAATATCAATTAAAAAAATCCAGCGGGGAAGACCACTTTTACCCGACATAATTTCTGCAACTCCCTGACCCGTCCGGCGAAGGGCCGGAGACCTCTCATAAACTTACCCAAATCTCAAGGATGAGACAGACCGCAAGCTCCCTGTCATTTCCCTCGGGGTATTAATATTTTAACACCCCCAAACCTGCCGAACCAGAAACTCAGCCTCACTGTATGGCCTGTCGTCACGAGCGATATATGACTTTAGGCGGTTTTCGGATACGGAAAAAACTGGTTTGATTCATTGTTATTCTGAAAAGTGCAATTGCGATTTGAGTTTCTCCTGCAATCCCAACAATAAACCGGTAAGGAAATGCCAGACAAGTGTGGAACCCTACAGATTCCAGTCCATTAATATTAAAAATGGTGCGGATAAAACCGCACCATTTTTTCTAATTTATGAGTCCGCTTGACTGAAATATTAATCCTCTGACTGATGACCGCCGTGATAATACGAGTAATAGGCGCCTTTTTCCTGTTTTACGTTGTTGAGAACGAGTCCGATCACATTGGCGTTTACCTGTTCCAGGGCAGCCTTGGCTTTAAGCGCCAGATTACGATGTCCCATTTGTGCGTCCAGCACCAGCAACGTTCCATCCACAACATCTGAAAGGATTGCGGCATCGGTCACCAATCCAATTGGTGGTGCATCGACAATGACTGTGTCGAATTCTTTTTCTACTCTTTTTAGAAAACTGTGGAATTTGTTTGAACTTAAGAATTCCGAAGGATTTGGCGGTGGTGGACCACTGCCAATCACTGTAAGACCTGGAATCGATTCTTCACCAAGATCAAGTTCCGCATCTTCGACATAGCGTCCGACGATATTGGTCACGCCTTCATCTCGTGAAAGCTTGAATAACTTGTATTGACTTGGTAATCGAAGATCACAATCCAGCAACAGGACTCTCTTCTCCGTTTGCGCCATGACAACTGCCAGATTGGCGCAAATCGTGGATTTGCCCTCACCTCTATCCGCGCTGGTAACAAGTATGGATCTCAGCCCTTTATCGATGTTCGTAAGCAGCAGATTAGTTCGCAAGGTTCTGAAGGACTCCGCTATGGCCGAGTTCGGGTAGTGTTTTACATATAAATGATAGTTGTCGTTCTTATCTTCAGTCATTTCAGTACCTGACGTTATCTCCGAGGGTTTCATACGTCATCTGCGGAATAATTCCAATTATTGGCAGACCAAGAGTTTCCTCGACTTCTTCCGTCGAACGCCAGCGCGTATCGAGTCTGTCGAGGACAAATGCGATAAAAATGCCTATACCCATTCCAAAGAGCAGTGCCAGTATCGCGTTGCGTTCGGGTGTTGGTTTAACAGGGCTCGTCGGCACCATGGCTGCCTGCCATACCTGGGCCGTCAGCCCACTGCGTGAAGATTCGGTGCGCTGAATCAGTTCGGAAAATGCATTTCCGACACCGTTGGCGATACTTGCTGCCCTTTCGGGGTCAGTATCGGTTACCGTGACCTCAATAAGCTGAGTCTGTTGAATAGGCTGTGCTGATATCCGTCCGAGAATCTCATCTGGTGTTTCCTTTAGATTCAAGTCCCCCGCTACTTTCTCAGCAACCGTCCGTGAGGCGATCATCTTGCTCATACTGTTGGCTACCTGTTGCAGGGCCGTCGTCAAATTAAGATTTTCCGCAAGTCCCTGGTTCTGACCAACGACTACAGTGATAGAGGCCTCATAGATCCTGGTTTGACGGGCACTGAAGAAATATCCGAACAGACCGGATAGTACGGCGGCCGCCACAATCAGCCATTTGTAGCGGCGAATTATTTTTAAAGCATCAGACAGATTCAATTGCGGTCACATTTCTTAGAAATTCATTACATGTTTCCATACATACAATAGCCGCCTGATTCGGCGGCTTAAATAAAATTTTAGCCTAATCCCGGGCAGAAACAAAATTCGACGCCAAATATCATAAACCTGCTGAACGCGCTTTCTATGCGTGTAAGTCAGAAAGACGGGTGAAAAGTATCGCATCTACTCTTCACCCGTCATTCTGACCATGTTGCCTGGTTGTGCTTATTGCTGTATGTATTGAACTCTATGTACCGCTGCTCGTTGGAGCAGTTGTCGGCGCAGGCGTCTGAGGCTGATTTTGTGCGTTTCTTTCATCGCGGTTTTTCTGGCATATATTCTGCATGGCCTGCCAGTCTCCGCTAGCCCTGGCATCCTGCATGGCCTGCCAGTCTTCATTGTCCATCATTGGACCTGTTCCGTTGCCCATATGACCCTGGCCGCCGTACATGTGACCTGGTGTAGTGGCAGTCCCATTGGCGTTCTGACCCTGCGTTCCAGGGGTCGTAGTTCCAGGAGCCTGCATCATAGTCCCACGCTGGCCCATATATCCTGACTGGTTGCCCTGGGCAAATACCACGGTCGCTGCAATCAGAAACAAAGCTATTGCAAGTATTGCTGTAAGTGTAAATCTTGACATTTCTTACACCTCCCTCATGATTGGTCGAATGTTCCGTACATGAAGGATTATGCCCGACGCTCATGAAGGAAGGATTAACTGATTGTGAAGAGTTTGTGAAGCTTCAGGCTGCCGCGGGCAGTATTATTTTGAAGATCGTTCCCTGCCCGGGAGCGCTTTTGACGGATATATCTCCACCGAGAGACTCAATATATTTTTTTGCGATCGTCAGACCGATGCCGCTGCCCCCCCTGTCTCTGGAGCGCGACTTGTCCGCACGATAGAACCTCTCAAAGATATATGGCAGGTCCTCAGCACTTATGCCGATACCGGTATCGGCGATTTCAATCTGTACCATCCGTCCTGATGCGCGCGCTGATAATGTGACTTTCCCGCCGGGTGAGGTGTAATTGAGGGCATTGTCGATAAGATTGACCAGCACCTGGTCGGTCTTGTCTTCATCCACCAGCATCGGTGGCAATTCCGGCGCTAATTCCAGATCCAAGGAAATGCCCTTTTCGATGAACATCGGACGCAGTTTTTTTACCACACGCTCGATGAACAGCGCTGAGGGCAGCTCTACGACATCAAGCACCTCCTGGCCGGACTCCGCACGAGAGAGACGCTGAAGGTCATCTACAAGCCGGCTGAGCCTCGCAGCTTCCCGGTGGACAAGCTCATATGTCTCCCTGCTCGCCGGAACAATACCATCCTCAAGCCCCTCCATATATCCTGAGATGCTCGTCAGTGGCGTCCTTAACTCATGCGCGATATTGGCCATCAGTTCACGCTTGAGCTTCTGGGATTCGGCTAGCCTTTCAGTCATTTCATTGAGGCTGTGCGCCAAACTCCCGATCTCGTCATTGGATTTGATATCAACTTTCTGCGCGTAATCACCGTCGGCTATTCGCTCCGTCACCATGGCCATATCGTGAATCGGTCTCGTGATCTTCCTAGATATGACAATACTTATCACGAAAGCCACAGCTACGGCGATGAGACCGGCCCAGAGAAGTGAAACGTTCAGAGCATCGCGAAATGCATCGATCAGGTCGGAGGCCATATTGCCTGATACCCTGTTTCCCATCATGCCTTCACCCTGCATCATATGTACATGGTCACTATAGGCACTGATAGTCAATTGGCGGGTCACGATAATCACAACTCCGAGACAAACCGCCACGACCACGAGATATGTAAAAAGAAGCTTCCATTTTATGGGTATTTTTTTAAACATCAGGCTGCAGTTTGTATCCGACCCCGCGAACGGTTTTTATAATCCTTGGGCGGGAGGGATCCTTTTCTATTTTCTTGCGCAGTTTGGCAACATGTACATCGACCACACGAGGATCACCGAAAAATTCATAGCCCCAAACCATCTCCAGAAGCTGTTCTCTGGAGAACACCATGCCCGGCCTCACGGCTAGTTGTTTTAAAATATCGAATTCCCTCGCGGTCAGGTCCAACTCCTTGCCACCCTTTTTTGCCATGTGGCGATTGGAGTCTATTTCAATCGACCCCGACCTGATCACCGCTGCAATTGAGATCGTATCGTGCTCTCCGCGTCTAAGGATGGCTTTCACCCTGGCGACAAGCTCTCTGGGACTGAATGGTTTGGTGAGATAATCGTCGGCCCCCATTCCAAGACCGAGTAATTTATCAGTTTCCTCGGTCTTGGCGGTAAGCATTAAAATATAGATATCGCTCTCCGCCCGAAGCACACGGCAGATTTCGAGGCCGTCGATTTCGGGCAGCATTAAATCCAGCACTATCAGATCGGGATGTTCGAGTCGCGCCTTCCTGAGAGCCTCGATGCCATCTTCTGCTTCAAGCACCTGATAGCCTTCACGCTTCAGATATGACGATACCAAACGCCGTACGGCGGCTTCATCATCTACAACCAGTATCTTCTTGCCGGTCAACTCATCGTCGTGGCCGGCTCGAGCAGAAAGGAGATGGTGTCCACGAAATGAGGAAGATCGATATCCGAACGAGACGTCACAAGATTGTGGTCGACGACCACACCCTGGCTCAAATACAGCGCTCCGGATTTCTCAATGTCTTCCTCTATGCCGGGATCTCCGGTCACCCGTTTATTGCGCAGCAGTCCTGCAGCGCCGAGTATCAAAACGCTATTGCCTGTGGTGCCTATCGGCTTGCCGGTTGAATTCATTTCCAGCACAAGAGTCAGAACCCTGTCATCGGATTTCAACGTCTTGGTGGAATCCCCGCCTGGAATAATCAGCGCGTCCAAACCGGTTGCATTTGTCTTGGAGATAACGGCGTCAGGTTTGAGGAGTGAACCATTAAGACCAGCAACCGCTACGGCTTCCGTTTCGGCAATACTGATGACAAGAACCCTGGCTCCACGGACGCGCAGTTCCTGCGCGACTTTGACGACCTGCGTCTCATCAAAGCCTGGTCCTACTATAATTCCAAGTGTTCCGTCTATTAAATTCATGACGCTCACGTCCATGAGAAGTTTTTTTACCTCTCAATCAAAAAATACCCTGAGTCGAGAGCCGGTAAACACAAAAACTTCTTATTTATTGTTCGCGGCGCCTGAAAGTAATCCTCGATTTTCCAGTATTCGGCGTAGTATTCTCGAGGCGTTTCTTCATCGAAAGCAGCCATTCAGCCATTTCGGGAGTGAGACCGTCGATGATTTCGTAATGCTGGAGACCGCAACAGACATCGTTACCGATATCGATATCCTGTGTCTTGAGCAGTCTCCAGTATATGCAGCTGTCCCTGGTGCACCATGCATCGATGCCATTCGCCTTATTAAGCTTGCATTTTTCCCGTGAATTTTTCAATTTTTTCCTTATGAATACGATATGCGCAATATTTTTTATTATACCAGTGAAAAAGAGCTTGTGAGAGGGACAATGGCCGCGATGTTCACAATCCTCCCGATTTTGGCATAGGTGACTTTTGGGTATAATGGCAGCATACGGCTGGATGGGCGATCACAGGATTATTTCTTACTTTCCAAACGGAGGCGGGATATGGTCGAAGAGCCTGAGGAGATAATACATATTTCCGTACCCACGGACGAACGTATGACGAGTGTAGTCAGGCTGGCTACAACAGCAGTCGCCAGCCGCACCGGTCTTAATCTTGATCAGGCGGATGACATCAACACGGCCCTGGATGAACTGTTTCGGTTTTCCGTCTCCCAGGAAAGTAAACCGGTGCCTTCTATTTTCCGGATTCAATATAACATTCACGCTGACTGTCTCGAGGTCGTAACTGAGGGAGTCGGTGACAGTATTAACGACGAGACCAGCAAGGTCGGCCGCTACTGCCGTTTTATACTGGAAAAGATGATGGATGAAGTAACGCAAAAACCTAATCCCGATGGCGGACTCGACGTTCACATCATCAAGCGGATTTCCCGGGGACAGTAGCAACTGTTGTCGAAACGGTCACATAAAAATCTGAGCCGGGAAGAGCTGCTTTCCCTGTTTCAAACTTACAACGAGAACAAGGATCCCAAGGTCAAGGAGGTCCTTGTAGACTCATACATGAACCTGGTTCACTCCCTTGCCCGTCGATTCGCAAACCGCGGAGAACCGCTTGATGACCTTGTGCAGGTAGCATCGATGGGCCTACTAAAAGCAATAGACAGGTTTGATTCGGGCCGGAATGTGCAATTTACTACTTATGCGGTACCCACGATTGTCGGTGAGCTAAGGCGTTATTTTCGCGACCGGTCCTCGACTATCAGGTTGCCGAGGGGGTTGCGCGAGAGAAGCCATACTCTTAATATGGCAATCCAGAATTTTTCCCAGGAATATGGCAGATCACCGAATATTGCTGAAATTGCCGCTGCAGTGGGTATAACAGAAGAAGAGGTGATTGAGGGACTCGAGGGTGCGGAAGCTACAAACGTTGCTTCACTCGATACAACAACTGATGACGGTGACCTGTCCTTACTCGATATAATCGGCGGTGAAGACAAGACGATGCGTCTTCTGGATGAGCGCCTAAGCCTTGCGGGAGCAATGAGCAGCCTTGACTCTCGCGAGCAAAACCTGCTGTATTTGCGTTTTATAGAAGGACTCAGCCAGACTGAGATAGCTGACCGTCTCGAAATATCACAGATGCATGTGTCACGGTTGCTGCGACGAACACTGAAACTGCTCAGGCAGGATCTGACTTCGAAAGAAACATATAGCTCATGATAATGATGACACAAAATAATGAAAAGGTATTACACCTGGTCGTCCCGGCCCGGGCCGAATATCTTTCGCTGGTTCGGCTGGTAGTGGCGGCTGTTGCCAAGGAGGCTGGTTTTACTGAAGAAAGCGTTGCCGATATCAAGGTTGCGTTATCCGAGGCATCAACAAATGTAGTAAGACATGCTTATCACGATGATGGCAAAACAAAAGAAATCATCGAAATAACCTGCTACGAGTATCCGGGCAGTATGGTGCTCGAGGTTATCGATCACGGATGCGGCATGCCTTTGCCCCCGCCTCCATCTGAAGGCCTTGGCTTTGGAATCATGGGAAGCCTCATGGACAATGTTGACGTAGAGACCGGCAAAACCGGTACTACCGTCCTTCTCGAGAAAAGCTTGTCAATCACCAGGCACGCCTGAAAATAATACTGGTGCCCGAGGTGGGATTCGAACCCACACACCCTGAGGGCGAGGGATTTTAAGTCCCTTGTGTCTACCAGTTCCACCACTCGGGCAGGCGTTTTGTGATCAGGTGATTATAGGTCCGTCGAAGGACCGGCCGCAAATTTATAAATCAGACGATCATAGTTTTCCCTCAAACACCGCCAGTGCAGCCCCGTCGAGAATATCGCGTTCACTTACAAGAAAAGACTGCAGACCAGCGTAGCGCAGCAATCTCGTAACTATCAAAGCCCCGGCCACGATGACATCGGCCCTTCCTTTCTCCATAGTCGAATCCTCCATTCTCTTTACAACAGGCAGGGCGGCCAGCCCGCTAAACAGTTCTTCCACCTTCCCGGCCGTCATTTCATGACCGTGAACCAGTTCCCGGTCGTAGGTCTTTAGTCCTAGATCGATAGCGGCCAGGGTTGTAACCGTTCCAGCAACGCCGTACCCGCATTCGATTCCGGATATACGACCAGGGTCGAGCGAGTCCGCAAGAATACCGTCTATAAAGCCACTGGCTTTCTGTATTTCATCAACCGAGGCGGGGTCGCTTCCCAGAAATCTTTCTTTTAAACGAACACAGCCGAGACGCATACTGCACACAAATTCAATATCTGCTCCTTTACCCGCAACTATCTCAGTACTGCCTCCTCCTACATCAAATAGAAGCGTCTTTTGTTCCTGCGAGGTGGAAAAAGTTGCTCCACTAAAACTCAACCGCGCCTCTTCTTCGCCAGAAAGTATCCGGTAATCATACGAATGCAGATTCGCGATTTCTTTTATGAAATCCTCACCATCCTCCGCATCCCTGACGGAGCTGGTTGCAATAATATGCGTAGTCAGTGGCTCGTATTGGGAGATAATCGAAGCATAATGGGATATACAGGCCAGGACCCTTTCCTTCGCTTCCCGGTTTAGACGTCCGGTTCTGTCAACACCCTCCCCCAGCCTGGTAATAGTCGTCATGCGATCCAGCTCTTTTACGCTGCGATATTCGACATCCGCAATCAGCAGACGAGTTGAGTTTGTACCCGTGTCTATCACAGCGATTCTTTTCATACATCAAATTCCGGCATCAGACTCACTCTTTCCACTTGGCGCACATTTCGTCATCACACCAGGTATTCCCCAGAATTTCGGCGATTCTCAAACCAATTGTGTAATCCTCATGTGTAAGAAAATATGCAAAGTGTGCATGAAGGCATTTTAAATGCGTGGTTTTTTTTGAACCGGCAATGTTCACCCTGGCGCCTCCAACACTTCCCGCTCGTTGATCCGCGGCACGGCGCCATTCGTGATCATGGGCAACCTGGGCTATTTCCAGGCTGAGCTTCAAGTCAGGATCATCTCCGACACTTCGCTGAAGCCCTGCTATCGAACCGGCGTCCTCAAGCCGCGCCAGCTCCAGCCTCAGGTGGGGACAGGAAAGATAATACAGATTCGGATTGGGATCTCCTGAAGCGTTGAACGGGGAATTGATAATCACGGCAGGCCAGCCATAATCGCATTCCCTCGCTACCCTGAATTCTATCGATGGTCTGCGGCCGATCTGCCAGGTGATAATCTGAACAAGTTCTCCCTTGGAGTATCGGGACCCTCGCACAACTTCAGGGCAGTAGTGACCCGGCGGCATCCAATACTCTGCTGAAAAATGATTCGTCTTTCTGCACAGGTTCTGTCGCAGCCGCTATCTCGTCATCCTGATCCAGGTTCTTCAAGACATAAGACTGCTCACCTGGCTTCACAAGACCAAGATCCTTGCGTGCCACCTGCTCAACGTAGGCCTGGTTCTGTAAACGCTCTTTTTCCAACTGTAACTGCTCATGCTGCTGCCTCAGACTGCTCGTGCCGGCCTTTTCGATACTTATCTGTTCACTGCGACTGATATATGATCTTACGGGAGAAACATAGCCGATTATTGAGACAATAATGACGATAAGAAGGACCAGCCTCCACCAGCCTCGTCTCCGGGGAAAGAACCCCACCATCCCGGAAGCCATTGTTGTTCTATGCTGCAAATATCACTCCTTGATGTTCCAACAACGATATTTTTGTATTTTCGACAGCTCCCCCGGCCTGACCTTTAAATCACACTCCGTTTCTTTCATTAAGCTTCATTCCATCCGGTGGACCTTGATTAGATTGGTGGTTCCCGGAACGTTCACGTGAACACCGGCGGTGATGACGATCTCATCTCCGGAAGAAGCTCTGTAGGCTTCCCTGGCGGCTTCACTTGCCTTGTCGAACATATCATCTGTATCCCTCGCAGGAGAGACCAGGAACGGTTGTACACCCCAGGCGATGGCAAGCTGGTTAACCACGTCCACACTGGAGCTCACTGCAAGCACGTGCGCGTTTGGTCGATGCTTGGCAACCTGTAACGCTGTCGTACCGGAGCTGGTCGGAGTTACCAGAGCTTTTGCGTCAATATTATCGGCCAGCTCACATGCAGCCGCACTAATAGCGTCCGTGACGGTTTTTCCGCCGGCCAGGCGGGCGCCCTTCTTTCTCCTTATCGAAGATTCGACAGTGCGGGCGATCCGATGCATCGTGCTGACAGCGCGAGCGGGATACTTGCCGATTGCGGTTTCTCCTGAAAGCATAAGTGCGTCTGTTCCGTCATAGACGGCATTGGCCACATCACTGGCTTCAGCTCTTGTTGGCATGGGTCTCTCGATCATCGACTCCAGCATCTGCGTTGCGGTTATGACTGTTTTAGCCTGGGAGATCGCGCGGTGAATGATCTCTTTTTGCCAGTAAGGAACCCGTTCCGGCGCGATTTCCACACCAAGGTCACCCCTGGCGATCATAACTGCGTCCGCCGCTGAAATAATCGATGTTATGTTACGTATGGCTTCCTGTTTCTCTATTTTGGCTATAACCTTGACCGCACGGTCGGTGCGTTCCCTGATGAGACCGCGAAGCTCTTCAATATCATTCGCGGTACGCACGAAGGAAAGTGCAACAAAATCGACTCCCGCCTGGAGGGCGAATTCCAGATCCTGATGATCCTTGGCAGTCAGGCTCGGCGAAGACAGGTCCTGGCCGGGGAGCTTCACTCCCCGTCTCGACATCAATACTCCACCGGCTGTGACACGGCAAAGAATATCTCCATCAGGCCGGACCTCAAGAACCCGGAGTACGATAGCTCCGTCATCCAGCAGAATCTTCGCGCCGACTTTCACGGCCTTCGCCAGATCGTTGTAACTGACAGGAATAAGTTTGTTTGAACCCGTGACACGACTGGGCGTAAGAACGACCTCCTGACCCCTGACTATCCTGGAGCCGCCCTCTGGCATTTCACCAACTCTGATCTTCGGCCCCTGCAAGTCAGCAATCACGGCAATCGGACGGCCGACTTCCGCAGCGACGGCACGGATACTGGCTATCGAACGGGCATGCTCGATATGATTCCCATGCGAAAAGTTAAGCCTGGCAGCATCCATACCGCTGTCTACAAGCGCTCTAACCTGCTGTTCACCCTCAGTAGCAGGCCCCAGCGTGGCAATTATTTTCGTGCGTCTATTACTCATGAAAATTTCCCGGTCAACAAATTAATAATTTACCTCTTTTCAAATAGTAGTAAATGCCTTATAATACATCTAATTCCCGTTAAGCGGCCCGGAACACACACTCCGCCGTTGAAACGTAACAGGTTGGACCAAATGGGAAACGAGAATAACAAGTGTAAAGCACAAGGTTGTAGCAAGTGGGTAGTGCACGGTCATGATTCAGGCTTTTGTTCAGACCATGAGTGCAAACCCGATCCTCTCTCCGCGCTCTATGTCGACAAATCACCCGAGCAGGCCTCTTTCGACGATAAGGTTGTGGAATTCTTCTCGTACCTGCTGAAAAACAGAAATCTTGAAGAGCTGCTTTTCTAGGATATCCCTCCTTTATTTGACGGGTGGTTCTCATTGCCCCTAATAAAGATAGAAGTATAACGCGTAGAGCAGTTCACCCGCCGGACTCATCGAATGTATGCGTACTCCCGGAGGGGCGCTGACAAGCGCCTCGCTGTAATTAAAAATTATCCTAACTCCCGCATCGATCAATGCATCTGCAGCATCCTGGGCGGCCCTGGCAGGCACCGCCAGCACACCGACTATGATATTTCGTTCTTCTACCGTCGCGCCGATCTCGGAAATATGTTGTACCTGCAGCTCCCCAACCCGTCTACCGACCTTGGCTGAATCGACATCGAATACCGCTGCAATCCGGAAACCATGATCCGCAAAGAGCCCCGAACCAGCTATAGCCGCACCCAGATTCCCACTACCGAGAAGTGCAATATTGTGTTGGCCCGAGGTGTGGAGTATTTCCTTTACCCGGCTGATGAGAAAATCGACGTCGTAGCCGACGCCCCGCTTGCCATATTTGCCGAATGCAGAGAGATCACGCCTGATCTGGGTGGGATTTACACCTGAATATTCGCTGAGGGATTTCGATGAGATCGTGGCTTTCCCCGACTTGCTGGCCTGGGTAAGAATCTGCAGGTAACGTGAGAGCCTGGCGGCTACGCCGAGCGGCAATTTTTTACCTGGCATATATACTCCTTCGCCACATGGTTGCTATTACGACCCTATCCCCCAACGTATCGAATTGCAACTCCATTTCATGCTCAAAACATTACTCCCAGTTTGAAAAAAGTCGTCACGGGCATAAAGTTTGGAGAATATATTCTTCTTATTTCGTCGTATGTAATGCTATAAATACATGATTTTCAGATTCTTTGAATCTTCATAATTTCAGCAACGTCTAAAACTTGACATCATCAGACTTAGATTTTATTATGTCTATGCACTAAATGGCATTCAAGGAGGATACAAATGGGTAAAGTAATTGGAATCGATCTTGGAACTACAAATTCATGTGTTGCGGTTCTGGAAGGCGGAGAGCCGACAGTTATCCCGAATTCTGAGGGAGGAAGGACTACGCCGTCGGTAGTGGCATTCACAAAGGACGGGGAAAGACTGGTAGGAACCGTCGCCAAGCGGCAATCCGTCACTAATCCTGACAATACTGTCAGCTCCATCAAGCGCTTCATGGGCCGCAAGGAATCCAATGTGCGGGACGAAGAGAAGACCGTCTCATACAAGGTCAAGAGCGATAAAAGCGGTGATGTAATCATCGACGCCGGCGGCAAGACCTGGAAACCCCAGGAGATCTCGGCAATGATTCTGCAGAAGCTAAAGCGCGACGCCGAGGATTATCTGGGCGAAAAAGTAACTGAAGCGGTCATAACCGTGCCTGCGTACTTTGAGGACTCACAGCGGCAGGCTACGAAGGACGCCGGCAAGATCGCCGGTCTTGATGTAAAAAGGATCATTAATGAGCCCACGGCCGCTTCTCTCGCCTATGGCCTCGACAAGGAACATGACCAGACCGTCCTCGTCTTCGATCTGGGCGGCGGTACTTTCGACGTTTCCGTCCTGGAACTGGGCGAGGGTGTCTTCGAGGTAAAAGCAACCAGCGGCAACAACCACCTCGGCGGCGACGACTTCGACAAGCGCGTGGTCGACTGGATGGCGGACGAGTACAAGAAAGAACAGGGAATCGACCTGCGTGATGACAAGATGGCTGTACAACGCCTTGTTGAAGCCGCAGAAAAAGCAAAGATAGAGCTTTCCAGCGCCATGACCACGGACGTCAATCTCCCGTTTATCACGGCCGACGCCAGCGGCCCAAAGCATCTTACGATGACAATGACCAGGGCGAAGCTCAACGAACTTACGGCAGACCTGATCGACAAGACCGTCGGCCCGATGAAGCAAGCTATCAAGGATGCCGGAATCAGCTCGGGCGACATCGACCAGGTAATCCTGGTCGGCGGCATGACACGCATGCCGGCGGTCCAGGAACAGGTTCAGAAAATAACCGGCAAGGAACCGCACAAGGGCGTCAATCCCGATGAAGTTGTTGCGGTTGGCGCTGCTATCCAGGGTGGCGTTCTCGCCGGCGAGGTCAAGGATGTACTGCTTCTTGATGTTACACCGCTGTCTCTCGGAATCGAAACAAAAGGCGGCGTTTTCACAAAGCTGATCGAGCGTAACACGACCATACCGACCAAGAAGAGCGAAACATTTTCAACCGCGGATGACAATCAGACAAGCGTGGAGATTCACGTCCTTCAGGGCGAGCGCGAGATGGCTTCATATAACAAGACACTTGGCAAATTCCAGCTGCTTGGTATACCACCGGCGATGCGCGGCATCCCACAGATCGAGGTAGCTTTCGATATCGACGCCAACGGCATTGTCCATGTCTCCGCCAAGGACCTTGGAACCGGACAGGAGCAGAAGATCCAGATAACAGGCTCCACCGGCCTCAAGGACGATGATATCAATCAGATGATAAAGGACGCTGAAGCACACGCTGAAGACGATCATCGCCAGCGTGAGCTGGTCGAAGCGAAAAACAATGGCGAGAACCTTGTCTACTCGACGGAAAAATCCATCAAGGAGATGGGCGAGAAGGTGGACGCGGACACAAAGGGCAACATCGAAAGCGCGATCAGCGACCTGAAAAAGTCCCTGGAGACCGATGATACCGCTGAGATCAAGACAAAGACCGAGGCACTGCTCACGGCTTCACATAAACTGGCCGAGGCTGTTTATCAGCAGGCCCAGTCTTCAGACAGTGGTAGTGCATCAGGCGCAGGTGAGTCAGAAGAGGATGAAGTCGTCGAAGACGCCGACTTCGAGATCATCGACGAAGATGAGAAGAAAAAATAGGTCCCTCTGAGGCCGAAAAGACATGACAGAAGATAATAAAAAGACAAAAGCCGCGGAACAACAAGAGCATGGTTCCGCGGCAGCTGAAAAAGTCGAACATGTGGATAACAAACGTGAGGAAAAAAAAGCGGTAAAAACTCCTACTGACAAAACAGCGGCTGAAATAACCGCCGAAATGCATGAAGAAGTCATGCGCGAACGTGATGAATATCTGGATTCACTGCAGCGACTGCAGGCTGAATTCGCGAATTTCCGCAAACGCGTGCTGCGGGAAAGCGAGCAACACTCCCAGCAGGCCTCAATCAGGGTGATAGAGGAATTGCTGCCGGTATTGGACAACTTCGAACGCGCCATGAAAGCGGCCGCCGAGCACGATGAGAAGCTGCTGGAAGGTGGAGTGGATCTGGTGTACAACCAGTTACGTGACATCCTTGCCAGGCGCGGCCTGTGCGAAATCGAGGCGGAAGGAACTACTTTCGATCCTAACCAGCACGAGGCTGTGATGTGCCAACCGTCTGATGTTTACGATGAAGGCACCGTCACCAATGTGCTTGAAAAGGGTTATCAGGTCAACGAAAAGGTAGTTCGCCCCGCAAAAGTTATTGTATCGGCCAACCCTGATGAGGACAGCGGATCCAGTTCTACGTGATGAGCGTTGGAGGATCTCTATAAAATAATCGGCGTTGACAAGGGCGCATCTCAGGCGGAGATCAAGAAAGCATACCGCAAGCTGGCGCGCAAGTATCATCCTGACGCAAATCCAGACAACAAGAATGCCGAGTCAAAGTTCAAAGAGATCTCGGCTGCCTACGATATTCTTTCAGATCCCGAGAAACGCAAACAATATGATGCCGGACCTGCATTCTACGGTGCCGGGGGACCGGGCGCCGGTCAGGGTTTCGATCCCTCGATGTTCAGGGACATCTTCAGCGGCGCCCAGGGTGGAGGACCCGGTAGAGCAGGAGCGGGCGGCTTCTCCAGCATATTCGACATGTTCGGTGGCGGAGGGAGTTCAGCTCCGGCCCATGGCGCAGACTTAACCTATGTTCTGAACCTTGCTTTCGACGACGCCCTCAAAGGCGTCACAACGAAGATTGCGGTAGATAAAAATATACAATGCTCCGTATGCCACGGAGTGGGCGCGGAACCGGGAACTTCTCCGGTCATCTGCCCGGATTGTGGCGGTCGCGGTGTCGTAGCTCAGAACCAGGGTTTTTTTGCCTTGAGCCAACCCTGCCCGCGTTGCGGCGGCCGTGGTTCGATCATCGAGAAACCCTGTCATCGATGCGCAGGCATCGGCGCCGTCCGCGCTACCAAGAAATATACCGTCAAGATACCTGCAGGCATCAGATCCGGCAGCAAGATCCGTCTTAAGGGAAAGGGACAGCCATCGGCGCAAGGCGGTCAGCCGGGAGATCTTTATGTCAAAGTCGAGGTTGCGGCAAGCCAGAAGTTCCATCGGCGTGGAGATGACCTGATCATCACACTGCCGGTCACATTCCCCGAAGCCGCACTCGGCGCTAAAATCGAAGTTCCAACAACAAATGGCAGTATTTCACTCAAGATCCCCAAGGGTACCCAGAACGGTAGAATGTTGCGGGTCAAGGGCAAAGGCGCACCTCACTTAAAGCAAGGCGGAAATGGTGATCTACTGGTCAAAGTCAAACTTGTTGTCCCTACCGACCTGACCAAGGCCCAGAAAGAAGCAATTGAAAACTATGCGAAATTAAGGACTGAGAACCCGCGTGAGGAATTAGGATAATCAGTGACTGCATGGATTGAAATAAATGGATGATGTAAAGAATAGACAGGGTACAGCGGCGCTTTTCATGATCTCGGTGGCGGCCGATCTGGCGGGCATGCATCCCCAGACGCTTCGCATTTACGAACAGAAAGGGCTCATCAGCCCCGCCCGCACTCCCAAGAATACGCGCCTTTATTCCGAGCAGGACATAAAACGACTGAGATATATCCAGCGCCTAACCACTGAACTGGGCATGAATCTTGCCGGCGTTGAGAAAGTCATCGAACTCGAACAGAATATCGAGGACCTGCATTCCCGTATTGCCGGACTGCACGAAGAGATGGAACGGGTAACTCGGCAACTGCATGAAGAGGTTGAGGCGGTTCATAAGAGCTACCGGCGCGAACTGGTGCCTCTTCCCAAAACAGAAATCATGATCCGTCAACAAAAGCGCCGACGCTAAACCTCTCCCCTCCCAGGAATATTCGACTGTCCGATACGCCACTTCCATGGATGCGTGTCTTCTTAGCCTGCATGCTAAGAACTCAATTTTACTCGGAAAACTTCTATAGTAATCGATGCATCACCAGGCAAGAGGTATTCTTTAATATCCCTTTGGCATGGATCCTGTGCCTGGAACTCCCAAGCGCGTATCGACCAGAACGATCAGTGGCGGCAGCACGATCAGAGTGCTGACCAGGGCGAAAAGAACGTTGATCATGGTGACGACGCCAAAGTCCTGTAACAGGGGAAAATCCTTCGCAATCAGTAGTGCGCCAAAGCCGGCGACAACTGTGAGCCCGGAAGCGATAATGGCCCGACCGATCTTTGTCATCGCGGTAACCATCGCCTCATATGCCGTCTCGCCTTTTTCACGCTCTTCGTAATAACGCATCATCAGCAGGACGGTGAACTCAACGCCGACGCCTATGATGAGTGCGCCCAGCGTTGCCGTGATTGGCGTGTATACGATTCCCAATGAATACATTACTATGGCTGACCAGCCAACGATCAAGCCGATCGGCAGAATCGCCAGCAGCGCCCTGACGACCCTGAAGCGGAAGAGAACAAGAATGCCGGCGAAAACGAAGGCAACGCCGATCAAGGTCATCTTTGTCCTGCCCTCAGTGAGTCCTGAAATAACTTCGTCCTGGACGATGACTCCACCAGTGATCACGGTCTCAACTCCTGCGGGCGCATCTTCCAGATAAATGTTCAACTGCCGGTTCAGTTCCTTGATCTGCTCGCTGTCGAGCCCACCGACACTGACGGTTATGTTCGCAGCGCGGTAATCCTCGGTGACGAGATTGCCCTTTATGGTCGGTGGCATCGAATCCAATATCTGCCTGACCACAGCAGCGTCTTGAGGGATATTGCCCCCGCTGGCAGATGCCAGCATATCGGAGACGCTCGTAGCACTGTCTACTATCTCGCCTTGCTCAGACATGATCCTTTTCTCAAGCGAAGCCATCCAGTTGAGAACTACCGGATCAGTTACATCGCCGGCCTCAACCAGGATATTGGCGGAACTCTGGCCGCCTGCTACAGCCTCAAGTGTTTCAATATCCTTCATAACCGGTAAGTCACCGGAAATGAACTTGGTAGTATCAGTCTCCGAACCGATGCGCCCGTCAAGCACCAGGCCGAGCACACATAAGACCAAAGCAACAGGAATGATGATCATCGGACTTTTTATCACGCCCGGCGAGATCTTATGCAGGGCTCTCTCCACGGCGCCAGAAGACTCCCGCGCGACGACTTCCTGCGCCACTATCTCTTTATTCTTGCCATTGCCCTTGCTTCGATCGTGCCAGTAAAGCACAGCCATCATCAAGAATATCGCCAGCAGGTAGCAGCAGACTACGCCAATTATGAGCGTGTAACCGAAATCGACAATCATCGGGATGGGTGAAAAGAACAGAGCGGCAAAGCCGAGACAGGCACTAATGATGGCTATGCCGATAGCGGGGCCGATATGTGTAATCGAATCGACAATAGCCTCGGCAATGGTCTCACCTCTGCGCGCCTCTTCATCGTAGCGGTTGTGGAACTGAATCGCGTAATCGACGCCAAGCCCGATCAGCACGGGAAACGCTGCCATCGTAACCATGGTCATGGGGATGCTAAGAAAACCCATAATTCCAAACGCATAGATTATGGCGATTACCACGATACCCAACGGAAGCCATCGCCAGGCGAAGTAATTGCGCACTTTAAAAATCAGAGCCAGGATAATAAGCATCATCGCCACGGCCATTCCTATCATATAACCAAGACTCTTACTCATTGTCTCGTTCATAGTTTTAAGCATCACCGGCTCACCGGTTACGATCGTATGAACACCCGTGAACCCAGCGTCGTTTACAGTCGTCTGAACGTCGGAAATCAGATTGTCTATAGCTTTCGAATCGTTTAGCCCTCCTTTGAGGAGAATGACCATGAGGGCGTGGCGCCCGTCAGGAAATATCTTGCTGAACTGCGTTCTCACATCACCTGTATTGGGGTCGGTGACCATGCCCACGAGCATGCCGGTATCACTGGGAAGATCACTGGAGCCGCCGGTCTGTTGCGATAGCGCCTGCTTGATGAAAAAAGCAGGGCCGATGACGGATTTGACACCTGAGCTACTGCTTATTTTGCCTTCGACCGCCTCGAATGCGTTTACGTTTTCTTTCTGAAGAAGCTGGTTGATGTTGTCGCCTTCAACCAGAACAACGATAGCCTGACCGCTGAAATTCTCACTATACTTTTTGTAATCCGCTGTGACCTTTGAATCTGGAGGAATGAGAGTGTCGGTGCCGCTCGCCATCTCGATCATTGAGGCGCCGTATATGGCGGGAATAATCAACAAAAGGCAGATGCTTACTACCAGCAGATGTTTGTTCTCAATGAAAATGCCGAGCTGGCGGAAGATCCTGTACATTTATTACGCCTCGTCTTTCATGAAGTCAATTTTTTCAATAGATCGATGAATGTAGCCTGTTCTTTGTCAGTCAGGCTTCCAAGTATGTTCTTTGCCTGCTTCGTAGCTAATTCTCTCAGCACCTCGTGAAACTTGCCGCCGCTGTCGGTTAAGGTGACGCGTATAACTCTCCTGTCGCTAGGGTCAGCCAACCTCTCGGCCAGACCTTTGCCTACCCACCAATCAACCAGTCGGGTCATCGTGGCATGAGGCATGCTTAGGTGAGAGCTCAAATCACCCATGGTCGGATTTCCCATACGATGCAGAATCTCACTAAAATGAAAAAAGTTTATTCCACCAGCGATATCTTGCGGGTCATCATCTCCAAAGATTGGCCGCAGCCGTCTTTCAAAATCGGCCATCATTTCAATTGAAGGCGTTCTCACTCTATCGATCAGTTCAATCAAATACAGGATGAAATCGATAGATAAATCGTTTACATTTTGTTTGTTCCAGGCCAGCGTATTACCTCTTTTATTACCAGATGGTATATTTCCAAATGGTATTATATAGAATGCCAACTTTTTAATCAAACTGTCATTTGTGATCTGTCGGCCCACAACTTTTAATGGCGAAGAGGAAAGACTGGTTTCTGAAATATCAGATTGTGAAGGGAAACTAAAATAAATGGATGGCAAACATGGGAACGTTCAGTAACTCTTGAAAAGAGCCATAGACTTAGCTGGAAACTGCCACGAGGCCTATCTGTTAGCTCAGCCTGATGACAGGCAGCTTTTAAATCAGACCTTCTTTGACAAAATCATCGTCGGAGACAGTGACGATAAATTAAAAGACCTTGAAGACAGTGATCTCTTCCATGAGCTTTTTTTGGTGACACAATGATGAAGTCAAGTCTGGTCGGGGTGGGCGGATTTGAACCGCCGACCTCACGGTCCCGAACCGTGCGCTCTACCAAGCTGAGCCACACCCCGATCCGTAAAGAAGTTCTTTCTTGGTGACCTGACAGACTAGGGGCCAGGGCACCGCTCGATATTGTAGCATGAAAGTACACTGCATTACGCCCATGCAGCTACAACCGGCGGTACACGCAAGGGGACACGAAAAGGGACCCCCACCCAGGCAGGCCCCTTTTTAAATTTACCGCCCTTCATCCCTTATGCAATGCCGCTAATCAGTGAAACGTCATATCCTTCCTGTTGCGCCATAAGTTTGAAATCGTGCGGACTGCTCGCGACCGCTGCAGCATCCTGCAGCGTTACGAGACCATCGCGGTACAAAGTCAAGAGCGCCTGATCGAAAGTCTGCATTCCGTAGTAGTCGCCTTCCTTGATGGCTTCTTCTATCTTGTGGGTCTGCTTCTCATCAAGTATCAGGTCCCTGATTCGCTTCGTCATGACCATCAGTTCTATCGCAGGTACACGGCCCTTGCCATCCGCCCTTGGTAACAACCTCTGTGAAATAATGCCGCGAAGTGAGCCGGCCAGCAGAATCCTTACCTGTTTCTGCTGATGTAGCGGGAAGAAGTCGATTATGCGGTTTATCGTCTCACTGACATCAATAGTATGAAGTGTGCTTAGAACCAGATGACCCGTCTGCGATGCCGTGATTGCCGTGCGCACCGTCTCAAGATCGCGCATCTCTCCGATGAAGATTACGTCAGGGTCCTGTCTGAGCACGTAACGCAGGGCAGTCGAGTAACTCCTGGTATCGATGCCGATCTCACGCTGATTGATTATCGACTTGTTATCTTTATGCAGGATTTCGATGGGGTCCTCTATAGTGACTATATGCCTGCGGACGTTCTGATTGATCCAGTCGATCATTGAAGCCAAAGTCGTCGTCTTTCCGCTACCAGTGGTTCCAGTAACCAGAATCATGCCACGTGGTTCGAGCGATAGCCTCTTTAAGATCGCGGGCAAGTGGAGCGTTTCAAAACTTGGGATTTTTCCAACTACCTGCCGCATGGCGATACTGATACTGCCACGCTGGCGAAATATGTTCACACGGAAACGCCCGACACCCTCAAGACCGTAAGCAAAGTCGATCTCGTTGTTTTCGGAGAAAGCCGCGATCTGTTTGTCATACATGACCGTAGCTGCGTAATCTTTCATCTCTTCAGGTGTAATCACCTGTTCGTCGAGAAGATAAAGTTCGCCATCTACACGAATTGCGGGTGGACTTCCCGCTTTCAAGTGCAGATCGGATGCGCCACGCTGCACTACAATCTGCAATAGTTCATCAACGTTCTTCATTGGATAGCCTCCATGTCGAAAATCGACCTGTGGGGAATTGCCCTGTCTTCTATATGGTTTTTCGGAAATTTAGGTGCATTCTTAAGGTATTGGAAGCGCGAAACGTCCTGTGTTAAGCTGTTTGTCGCTTAGTTTGAGGCGTCGTCTAATGGTAGGACAGCGGTCTCTGGAACCGCCGGTGGAGGTTCGAATCCTCCCGCCTCAGCCAAAAAACCCGTTCGTTCTGATTATTTTCTCCGTTTATTGATGTGACGTACGCGATACCGCCAGGTGGATTAGTGCGCCCTCATCTCGGGTATGTTTGGAAACATTCTCCCTTTTTGATCTGCGACATCAGAGGATTATATGCATAGGTGGATAACTACCTGCCATGACTGAAGATACCCCTAACATAATCTGTAATGACCTGACCAAGTATTACGGATCCACCCGCGGTATCGAGGGCCTCGATCTTGAGGTGGGGCATGGTGAGATCTTTGGTTTCCTGGGTCCGAATGGCGCCGGCAAGACAACTACAATCCGAATGCTCATGGGTATGCTGAAGCCCACAAAGGGCTCTGCCACAGTGTTGGGCAAGGATGCCTGGCATGAATCGACCAATATCAAGATGGACGTAGGTCATATCCCCGGAGACGTGCGCCTCTATGAAAACATGCACGTTCACGATCTTATTGGTTATATTGACGATTTCAGGCCCGGACCTGATCCGTTGCGGGATGAGCTGATCGAGAGACTGGATCTGGATATAAGCAAGAAGGTCAAATCCCTGTCGCGGGGAAACCGGCAGAAGGTGGCCATCGTACTTGCCATGATGTTCGACCCGGAGATTCTCATCCTGGACGAGCCGACGCTTGGACTCGACCCCCTTATGCAACAGGAGTTCTATACGATTCTGGGAGAATTCAGGGATCGCGGCCACACTGTGTTTCTGTCATCACATATCCTTTCGGAAGTTGAACGCTCCTGCGACCGGATCGGCATCGTCAAGGACGGTCGCCTGGTGGACGTAAGGGCGATCGAGGATTTCAGACAGAACAAGATACGCCATATGGATGTGGTCTTCAGCGAACGGGTCGAAACCGATGAGTTTGACAGATTGCCACAGGTATTGTCAGTGGAACGGCTCGACAGCCATATGCGCATCACCGTCAAGGGTGACATTGATGCACTGATCAAGTTGTTATCCGCACACAGGGTCATAGACCTGACCTTCACCCAACCAAGCCTCGAAGACTTTTTCCTGAGCTTTTATGGACAGTCGGGAGAGAAAGATGAACTTTAATGTGCTCAGGAGGAGTATCGCGGATAAACGTCTTTCCATATTGGTCTATGCAGTCGGTGTCGCTGCTTATGCCGTGATGATTCTCGCAATCTGGCCCTCTCTTCGGGAAAACGTCAGCACGTTGAATCAGATGTGGGAAAGTTATCCGGAAGGCATCAGAAAGGCCTTCGGCGGCGAAAACTTCACGTTTGCCACGTTTGACGGCTTTCTTTCCGTGGAGTACTTCAACCAGATGTGGGTCATTGTAATGACCGCTTTTTCTGTCAGCATAGCAACGGGCGCGATCTCATCCGAGATAGAGAAGGGAACAATGGAGCTGCTTCTGGCGCAGCCCGTGTCACGGAGGTCCCTGCTTCTGACACGGCACTTATTTTTCGAGCTGGGTTTGCTCTTTCTGATTGGAGCCACTTTGATTCCGATAGCCATCGGGGCTCCGGTTGCTGGCGGCGATATCGATTACATGGGCCTGCTTGCCATGGTCGTGCCGTCGTTTCTCTTCTTTACGGCGATCGGATCATTCACGTTCTTCTTCTCTGTTCTTTTCAACACCCGCGGAACCGCGATCTTCGTTTCTCTGGGTATCATAATCATCTCCTACGCGCTGGATATCCTGGCAAAAATAAACGATACAATCAGCAATGTCCATTTTTTGTCCATCTTTTATTACTGGGATCCTTACCGCTACCTGCATAATCTCGATTTTGCATGGGTCGATCTCATCATTCTGACTATAATCGCGTTGATAAGTACTACAGCCGCGGTTTACCGGTTTGAAAGGCGCGACATCGCTGTGTAAGATATGCAGGTTGAATTCTTCCGGATTTAACGTGGATATACTTCGTGGCGCATTCGTCTAGTGGCCTAGGACGCCGCCCTCTCACGGCGGTAGCAGGGGTTCAAATCCCCTATGCGCTACCAATATCATAACCTTGAGAATATGCCCTAATATGGGCATTTTTTTATTTCTTCCATCGATTAATTACCGGTTCATCACAATACCAGTAAATGAATTAGGACTATAAAGAGCGAAAGAGAGAGATTATGGGGTAGAACTCAGATCATTCAAAGATGCTATTTCGTTAGAAAATGGGTGTGGATGAGTATCATAGAAACGAAAAATCTTACTAAGTATTACGGCAAGACAAAAGGTATTGAGGATGTCAGCTTAAGCGTTCAAAAGGGCGAGATACTAGGCTTTATCGGTCCGAATGGCGCCGGCAAGTCCACCACCATACGTGTTCTGCTGTCGCTGATCTACCCAACAAGTGGCAGCGCCACGATATTTGGCAAAGATGTTGTTCAATATGGACCTGAAATCAAGCGTGAAATCGGATACATGCCGTCCGAGGTGTTTTATTACGAAAACATGCGGGTTAAGGAGCTGCTTGAATATGCCGCGAGTTTTTATGAAAAAGACTGTTCTAAACGCATCAAGGAGATATCAGGATTACTCAAGCTCGATCTGACCAGAAAGATCAGTGACCTCTCATATGGCAACAAGAAGAAGGTGGGGATTGTTCAGGGTCTGCTGCATGATCCTGAACTCATCATCCTAGATGAGCCGACCGGCGGTCTGGATCCATTAATGCAGAAAAACTTCTTCGAGTTGCTCAAGGAGGAAAAAAACGCGGGTAAAACCATCTTCTTTTCGTCGCATATCCTGAGCGAAGTCCAAAAAATCTGTGACCGCGTGGCTATCATCAGGGATGGTGAATTGATCAATATCGAGTCCATGGAGCACCTGATCCAGAACAACTATAAACGAGTTCACTTAACGACCAGGCAGAAGGCAGACAGTGGACTCTTCAAATTGCCTGGAGTCAGTGACCTCAAGGTGGAGAAAAATCAGATAAGCCTGCTCTATAAGGGTGACGTAAATACCATATCCAGACTGATCGCACAGATCGATCTTGTTGATTTCATCGTCGGCGAGCCGGATCTGGAAGAAATATTCATGCACTATTACAGGTAATAAAGATGAACGTTTTCTTACTGGAGTTAAAGCAGAACAGAAATTCCACAATCGCGTGGATTATCGCGCTGATCGCCGTTGCCGCCCTCTACATCTCTATTTTTCCTTCGATTTCCCAGAACCCGGCTGTCACCGACATATATAAAAATTTTCCAGAGGCCTTCAAAAAGACTTTTGGCATAACGGAAAATTCCCTGTCTGTTTTTTCCGGTCTGTATGCCCTGGTACTTAACCTGGTTTTGCTGACTGGAGCGGTGCAGGCCATGAATCTCGGCACGGGTATCACCTCCAAGGAGGTGCGTGAAAGAACAGCAGATTTTTTATTGACCAGACCTATAAGCCGGGTGTCGGTCTTGCGCCAGAAGCTGCTCACGATCTTCCTGCTGATCGTGGTGACAGACCTGGTCTTCATGACTGCTGACTGGGCCTTGATACAGGTCCTGATTGACGATCCATTTCAATTCAAGACCTTTATTACCAGCACAGGCAGCCTGTTCCTGGTGCAGTTGTTTTTTGTTTCATTCGGATTCCTGCTCGGTTCGGTGTTACCGAGGATAAAGTCAGTCATCGCCGTCTCTCTTCCCGCGGTGTTCGGTTTTTACATCGTCGGGCTGTTCGACACGCTGGTCGGTGAAAAAATTAAGTACATGACGCCATTTAAATTTTTTAACATAAACATTCTAACAGCCGGAGGCGAATATGAGCCGGGGATGCTTATTTACGTGGCTGTGCTGTCGGTCGCAGCGTTGATCGCGAGTTTTGTGGTTTACCAGAAGAAAGACATCCCCTCGTTATGAGCCCTGTACTATGAATATCTACCTGAAAGAGCTGAAGGATTATAGAAAGTCGCTGTTCTTCTGGACGCTCGCCATTATTGCCTTCATGATATCGGCGATGAGCAAATATCAGGGCTATAGCAAGTCAGGCACCTCGATCAATGATCTCATTGGCGGTTTGCCTGCCGGATTGAGCGCCGTTTTGGGTTTTAAAGGGCTTGACCTGCAGACTGCGGGCGGGTTCTTCGCAATGAGCGTCCTTTATCTTTCCATGATGCTCGGGGTGCATGCCGTGCTGCTCGGCTCCGGCATCATTGCGAAGGAAGAGACCGACAAGACCATCGAGTTTTTATTTGCAAGACCCGTATCGAGAACCCGTATTCTTTTTTCCAAGCTTCTGGCGGGCTTGACGGTGATAGCCGTCCTGAATATCGTCACCCTGGTATCCTCAGTAATGACGATGCCCTTGTTCATTGAAGGGCCTTCGATAAGCGGTGACATTTTATTCCTGATGCCATCCGTGTTTTTCATACAGTTGCTGTTCCTGATGGTCGGAGTCTCGTTTGCGGCGATCATGAGACGACCTAAACATGCGGGCATGTTTTCCGCCGCGGTGTTACTGGCAACCTTTATCATTTCCGCATTTGTTGATATTACCGATAAGTATGATTTTCTGAAATATATGACGCCCTTCAAATACTTCGATGCAAAAATCATATTTGCCGAGCATGCGTATAATATGACCTATATTTTCATTACTGTTGCAATAATCGCCATCCTGCTTGTGGCGTCAAGGATTGCTTACAAAGGCAGAGACTTCAGCATCTGAGAAAAGTATTTTTTGTGACGCGCGGCTGATACTGCTTCACGCCAGCAGACTGCTTGCGTGAAGCAATCTCGACAAGCATTCCTTCTTCCCAAGCATGGATAAAGTCTCGAACATGCCTGGTGTTATGATCTTTCCACTTACGGCTATACGAATCGGTTGCAGGAATTTGCCGACCTTGAGATCCAAATCATCGGCTGCACCCCTGAGCTCTGATTCAATCGTTTCGACATCGAAAATATCGAGCTTGTTGAGCACTTGTACAACACGCTCGAGCACAACCGCGGCATTTTGATCTTTACGCAGCCGGTCCAACGCCTTTTCCTCGAACTCAAGCGGCAGAAAAAAGAAGTCCGTCAGCTCAACAAAATCATTCAATGTTTTCATTTTTTCCTGGACCAATGGAATCATCTCAGCGATCGTCGGCCGGCCTTCAGTTCCCGTGACGCCGGCCAGTTTGGTGCCGTTAAGATAATCATCGACACGCAAGGCGAGCTCCGATGTATCCATTGAGCGAATGTAGTGACCGTTCATCCAGAGCAATTTCTCGTTGTCGAAGACTGCTGCAGTGCTGCCTGTGCGTTCAAGGGAGAACTTATCCACCAGTTCATCGACCGAGAATATGGTGGTTTCGCCATCAAAGCTCCAGCCGAGAAGAGCAAGATAATTGCATATGGCCTCTCGCAGATACCCCTGCGAACGGAACTCCTCGACAGACGAAGCTCCATGCCGCTTGGAAAGAGGTGACCGGTCATGGCCGAGGATCAGAGGTAGATGCGCATAAAGTGGCGGTTTTTCATCAAGCGCCGAAAATACCTGCAACTGCTTCGGTGTATTGGGAAGATGGTCATCGCCGCGAATTACATGGGAGATCCGCATGGCTGCATCATCGACGGCAACGGCAAAATTATAGGTTGGAACCCCACTTGAGCGCACCAGGATGAAATCTCCCTGAAGAGAGTTCTCAAACTCCACGTCACCTTTGATGAGATCGTGAACAATTGTAACTCCGGCATCAGGTGTTCTTAGCCTGATTACCGCCTCGCGCCCGCTATCGCGCAACTCTTCTTCAGATTCAGCTGCAAGCTCGCGGCATCGACCACTATATATATAAGGCTTGCCTGCCTCCCTGGCGGCCTCACGCTCTCTCTTAAGCTCCTCGGGAGTGCAGTAGCATCTGTATGCCTCGTTCTTCTCCAGCAGGCGTCTCACTGCCGTCTGATAAATCTCAACCCTCTCCATTTGCCGGTAAGGGCCATAATCACCACCCACTCCGGAGCCTTCGTCCCATTCGAGCCCAAGCCATCTGAGACTGGTAATGATCTGATCGATGGCTTCCTGGGTCGATCTGGAAAGATCGGTGTCTTCGACTCTCAGCACAAAACTTCCCTGATGCGAACGAGCATACAACCAGTTATAAAGAGCTGTGCGGGCTCCACCTACATGCAGGTGACCTGTTGGACTGGGCGCAAAACGCACGCGCACCGCTTCTGATTTATTGTTCAATGTCATCCTCTTTGTTTCTAAAAAATGTGACCGGCATTCGAATAACTTCTTGCTTTGCGGCATAAAATTCTCTCATAAAAAAGAGCCCGATAAAAACCGGGCTCTTTTTGAATTCGATTTGTTTTTGCTTCTAGTACCTTGCGGCACCCCGGTAAGAACCTCCACCGGAAACCGGTGCGATCTGAACAACCTCACCCTCAAATGGAGCGTGTATCATACTGCCGCCACCGATGTAGATTCCTACGTGGCTTATACCGCCACCATATCCGAAGAAGACGAGATCCCCCGGCGCAAGTTCGTTGTAGCTGATCGGCGTTCCCGCCGAATACTGAGCCGCAGCCGTTCGCGGTACGGATATTCCCATCTGACCAAATACGACAACTACCAGCCCTGAACAATCCATGCCTGAAGGTGATGCGCCACCCCATACATAAGGCACTCCAAGATATTGCATTGCGATTCCAGCGGCGCCTCCAGCTGTCGATACGGGAGCCGGTCCAAAATTGCCACCACCATCATACGAATCGCCATCACCGCCACCAGATGAACTGGCCTGGGCGTTAAGAGCTGCCTGCTGTGCTGCCTGCTCCTGCGCCTGAAGCGTGGCTATGTCGCCTTCGATACCTGAGAGCATCTGCTTACGCTGTCCCAAACCTGACTCGATCTCGGCTTTCTCAGTCTCCAGCTGTGCAACCAGTGATTCTTGCCTGCTCTTGTCACTGGTCATCTGTACCTGGGCTTCCTCAACCTGAGCCTTGAGCATCTTCACCTGCTCGAAATCGTCACGATCCTGCTCGCTCACCTTTGTCAGCATGTCGAACTTGGTGAGGAATTCATTCAGGTCATTTGTTTCCATCAATACATCGAGAACTTCCACAGAACCATTGCGATAAATCTTTACAACCCGTTTCTCGAGCCTGTCCTGGGTCACATCGAGTGTTTTCGTTGTTTCTTCAAGCTGGGCTTCATTCTTTTCTATCCTTGCATCTATGTTCCCCAGCTCTTCATTGGCTGCATTGTAACTCTCAACTTTTGCTTCCATTTGCCCGTTGAGCACAGCCAACTCAGACCTCACTGACTCAGCCTGTGTCTGCTTCGATGCTATGTCACCCGCGGGATCGGCACCTGCGAACGCAGCAAAAACCGTGAGAGCGGTGATTCCGATTAATGGGAGACAGATTAAGAGGACTGTTATTAGTCTTCTGTGATTCTTTTTTGGGGAGGAGCTTCTAGGGGGAGTCGTGCTAATTCCTGATAATGAATTTATTTTTACCCTGATTTCCTTCGCCTCCTTTAGGACGGCCTACTGGCGTCGTTCAGTTGGCTTTAACCTTCTCTAAAACCTTGTGAACCTTAACAGGGCATATTTGGGAAGTCAAATTATGCTAGGTGTATTCCCCGATATAGTGATAAAAATCCCGCAAATAGCGAGAATTTTATGGTTATTTAACATTATCAGGTGGCAAAATATCTGTTTATACCATCAAGGATGGCCTCAGCTTCGAGCCGCGAGAGTTCGTCGATATCCAGATTCCCAAGCTCTGGGTTAGAGATAAACACGGGCTCAATCTGCACAGCAGTCATCTCGGTCTCTCTGAGCACTGCAAAATTTCGTCCCAAAGCCGGGAGCTCAGGCACGTCCAGATTCGCGGCCAGGGCGGTCACGATATGTTGTGCAAGCATCTTACCCGCTTCGGAGAAATACCCCTGGCGGCTGAAAAAATACGCGGTAGATCCCTGGGCCAGCGGACTCGAATTACTATTGTGGTGGATGCTGATGAACAAGTCGGCTCCGGCTGCATTCGCTCCCACGGGGCGTTCGTATAGAGGAACGGCTTCATCCTTGTCCCTGGTCAATATGACCCTTGCCCCCAGCGATTCCAGTGCCCTGCCCAATGCCAGCGCTACCGAAAGATTTATATCTTTCTCGATAATGCCGGTATCCGCGATCGATCCTGAATCGTTACCTCCATGACCCGGATCGATGGATATCGTTGTTTCCGAAAGGGTTCTCCCCCCGGCGCACCCGCCGTTACGGTCGGGAATCTTGGCCTCAGCTGAGTGGGGCTCGCCATCCTTGGTCACCTTGTCTATGACCTTGAGTACCGATTCGTCCACCATCCCGTCCATGACCATGCCGGCATTGCGCTGGAAATCCAGCACTGCCCTTTCTGTGAGAGCACCTAAAATTCCATCTTCAGGTCCCGCATTGAAACCGAGGCAGTTCAATGAGCGCTGAAGCATTAGGACATCGGCTCCACGAAATGGTGGTATGCGAAGGTAAAGTAGCCTCTCCCCCGGTTCGTTGCCCGCCTCTACCAGTTCGCACCACGTATTGTCGGAGACAATGCCATCGACAAGCAGACCGCATTCTTGCTGGAATTTCAGGACTGCCTTTTCTGTGTCATCGCCAAAATAGCCATCAACACCGTCTGTCCCGACGCTGTATCCCAGTCCACAGAGCCTGGACTGGACGTCGAGAACCTCCTTGCCCCTGTCACCTTGTTTGAGTGTACGCAAGCGGAGTTCCTTGAAGATAATGTCGCACCGCGCTAAAGCGGAGCCTGATATCACAATAAACCTTCAGTGCCGTAATAAGTACCCGGCTATATCAAAAGCTAAGATTAATGGTTGAGATGCCCAGGTTCAAGCCGGACCCCAAGCCAGGGAACCCGCATACCGCCGCCGGACCTCACGCTTCCGGCGATTGCGGCCTGGACGAGTCGTTTTGCATCCGCGATTGCGGAAGACAGCTTCCGGCCACGGGCAAGATAACATGTTAGCGCTGCAGAAAACAGGCAACCGGTGCCGTGAAATTCTACTCCTTCTCCCGAACGCGTCCCCTCGAAAATCTCGATCTCCCTGCCGTCATACAAGACATCGACAGGTACGCCCGGCCAGTGCCCGCCAGTTACACAGGCGGCCCGTGCTCCCATCGCCACCAATTTTTTTGCGGCATCCCCGGCATGCTCAGGCTTCTCTATCCTGATGCCTGTCAGTACCTGCGCTTCCGCGAGATTGGGCGTAATCACCCTGCATAATGGCATAAGACGCGACCTTAAAAGCTCCACTCCCTCATCATCCAAAAGAGGGGCGCCAGTTGTACTCATTATCACCGGATCTATCACGAAAACGCCCGCATTGTTATTCTCCACAAACTCCGCGACAGCTTCAACTGCTGCAGCAGTTGCCAACATCCCCGTCTTCGTGGCAGCGAGTTCGGCATCCTCCACGATCACGGCCAGCTGGTTATCGATATCCGCCTTCGAAAGAGGAAGCACGCTTTTTACTTCCCGGGTGTTTTGTGAAGTAATAGCAGTGATCGCGCTGAATCCATAAACAGCCAGATAATTGAACATCCTCAAATCAGCCTGGATTCCAGCGCCACCACCAGGGTCGGAGCCACCTATCGTCAGTACTGAAAGGGGTGGGAAATTATCCATTGCCCGCGAAGTGCTCGTAACCGTGGGCAGGGAAATGACGCGAAGAACCATCCGTTCCCATAATATGCAATCCCGCCGACTTCGAGACTATCTCGCCGATTTCCGTGACTGGTACCCCGGCCGTCTCCTCGATTGCCCTGGAAAGTTCATCGTGCCTCGCAGGCGGAAGCGTAAACAGAAGTTCGTAATCCTCACCACCGGTAAGGACAAGTTCTTCCAGATCCCAGCTGTTTCCAGCAGAAGCCTGACGCAGTTCGGGATGAATCAAAAGATCTTCGAACGCGACAACCGCCCCTACCTGGCTCTGATCGCAGATATGCTTTAAATCACTGGCCAATCCATCGCTCAGATCGGTCATTGCCGTCACGCCGGCCTCCCGTGCCGCCATCCCGGCGTTAATACGGGCTTTCGGGGAGACAAAAGCCTCACGCAACTGGGGCCAGGTCTCAGATGCTCCCACTTCAACCACACGCAGACCCGCTGCAGCGCAGCCAATATAGCCGGTCACGCAGATCCTGTCGCCTATGCGGGCGCCATTTCTCAATGTTGCTTCGCCTTCCGGCACGACACCTCCCATAGTAATGCTTATTATCAGACTCTCGCCTGACGCAGATGTGTCACCACCGATTACGGCCACTCCAGTCTCGGATGCGAGTTCCTTGATCCCATCGCAGATACCCATTACATAATCAACACGTGTTTTTGGATGGCAGGCAAGTGAAAAAAGGGCATAACGTGGTGAAGCGCCCATCGAGGCAATATCACTGAGATTTACAGCAAGGCTTTTTCTTCCCAACTCCCTGGCGGTTTGCCAGGCGGTCTGAAAATGGATACCCTCCGCCATCAGATCGGTAGTCCAGACTTCCTGCGATTTCGAAGCGGGTGGCTCGATGACCGCTGCGTCATCGCCTATCCCTATGGCAACTGTAGATGCCGGAACCTCGAAGAGATCCCGCATTTTTATCAGCAGAGCCTCTTCACCCAGTTCGGCGACTAACAACCTGAGATCTCACCAGCTTTCACGCCAAGATAATCAGATACGAGTTTCATGGCACACAGATCGCCGCACATGCTGCAACCCTCGACGGAACCACTCTCCCTATCCTCGTAAACGGCCCGTGCGGTCGCGGGATCGATTGACAGGTTGATCTGACCTTCCCAATCCAGTGCTTTCCTGGCTTTTGCCATTTTTATATCCCATTCCATTGCACCCGGGATTCCCTTCGCGATATCCGCTGCATGAGCTGCCAGTCTTGAGACAATAACCCCTTGTCTGACGTCATTGGGACTCGGCAAACCCAGATGCTCGGCAGCCGTTACATAGCATAGGTAGTCCGCCCCGGCAGCCCCCGCTAGAGCCCCGCCAATAGCGGCCGTTATATGATCATACCCGGGGGCTATGTCAGTAACCAAAGGCCCCAAAACATAAAGTGGAGCATCTCCGGTCAGTTTTTTTGCAATTTTTACATTTGTCTCAATATCCTGAAGCGGTACATGTCCGGGTCCCTCAATCATGGCCTGCACCCCCGCATCACGAGCCGCCCTGGCAAGCCTGCCAAGGGTTACTAGTTCGGTTACCTGGGCGCGGTCACTTGCATCCGCAAGACATCCAGGCCTGAGACCGTCACCCAGACTGATTGTGACATCCTCACCCGCCAGGATTTCAAGCAGCATATCGAAATTCTCAAAAAAGGGATTTTCTCTATCGTGATGCAGCATCCATGCGATCATGAATGCGCCACCACGGCTGACAACGTCCATAATCCGCCCCTGCGCCTGAAGCTGATCTATCGCCGAGCGGGTCAACCCCGCATGGATTGTCATGAAATCCACACCCTCGGATGCGTGACGTTTTACCATGGAAAAAAGGTCGTCCCTGTCCATGGCCACCATGCTGTCACCTCTGTCCCTGGCTTCTACCGTAGCTTCATATATCGGTACAGTTCCGAAGGGAATCTCGCAGCTGGAGATAAGCTTTCGTCTGAGGGCCGTTACATCACCGCCACACGAAAGATCCATGACAGTGTCCGCTTTTGCATCAATGGCAGCGCCTAGCTTCTCAAGCTCCATGTCGACGGAAACAGCCTCGCTCGACGAGCCGATGTTGGCGTTTACCTTGGTTTTGAGACCCGTCCCTATACCGGTTCCTACTACTTTCCTGCCAGTGTTTCCCGCCGGCACAACGACCGTTCCTTTCAACATATTCTCCGCAAGAATCTCAACATCGACGCCTTCAACGGCCGCCGCCTCTGAAACGACTGACGGAATCACCCCGGTTTTTAAGATCTTAAGAACGGTTGACTTATTCATCGGTTTCCTTCGGTAGCGGAAGACTTACCGATATTCTTCCTGGCCTTTTCAAGCGCCTGACGAAGTTCGGTTGTCGCGTCATACATATCTTCAGCCATACACACCGCGGACACTACGGCTATACCGTCGGCTCCTGCCTCGATACACGCTGCTATATTATCAGCATTGATACCGCCGATGGCTATTACTGGTATTCCTACAACGGCCTTGACCTTTGTGATTCTTGCGACACCTGTTTCAGGTTCCCCGGGCTTGGTATCGGTAGCATAGACAGGTCCCACCCCGACATAGCTCGCGCCTTCCCGCTCTGCCTTTATCGCTTCGGCGGGCTTGCCGGAAGAACTGCCGATGATGATTTCTGAACCGGGCATCCTTCGAGCCGCCGGGATAGTTATGTCATCGGGACCAACGTGAAGCCCTTCGGCTTTTGATGCCATGGCTATCCCTACATGGTCGTTGATTATCAGCGGTATGCCCGCTTCCAGTGTCATGGCATGAATTGCGTTGGCAATCTTTAAAGCTTCACCCATGGCACGCTTCTTGATGCGCAGCTGGATTGCCGATGCTCCCCCCTCGATGGCTGCAGCGGCTACATCATAGTGGTCGCGTCCCAGTTCTGGAACAGACTTGGTTATCACATACAGTCCGAAGTCCATTGTCCCCCATTCGTCCTTGCTTGAGCATTGAATAGTTCCTGATGCATAACACAGTATTCGCTGTCGCTATCCAGCTGCGCCCTGATCAACTCGCGCTGCCGATGCGCGTTATATAGTCGGCAATCGGGATCACTGCAGAAAGCATCGCCTGACAGCCTGTGCGCAACCGCCTGCGCTATGTAACCTTTGGCTACTTCGGTTAGTCTCGGATCATCGAGATTAAGACAATCGCCCGCGAACCCGGCCGCCACTTCCATTTTTTCCTCTTCCGCAAATCCAAATGCCTCGGCACTGCGACGGGCTATGTAAAAACCCGCTTCCTTGGCCGGAGCTATTGTAATTCCGCTTAGCGATACAATCGAAGGCGAGCCGCAAAGCACGGTCCTGGCATGATAACGTCTGTCGGCCATATCCCAGGTTCCTATTAATTGGTTCGTAAAAATTATATGCAGATGCTCGATTCTTGATTTCGTCGCGGCTATAAGCGAACCATAAAGAGCGGACAATATATGAGCATCGTAAATCAGTCCAAAAACGACGTTTTCCCTGTCTTTGAGTCGTCTCTGCTCGTAAGCGACCTCTCCTGCAATCACACTTTGCCCATCTGGCACAGGTGATTCAAGCGTTTTGACTTTCGCTTGTGCAAGTGATTCCGCTAGCTGTCTGACGACCCCCTTCCGGAGCGAATCCTCAAAGTCATTAATATATTCTTCGAGGATGGGACCAACCAGTACCACCCGTGTCCCGGGCAAAAGCCCTTTAACATAGGATAACAGTTCCTGAAAATCGACAGACCGACAACGCGGCTCTGAGTAAATATATACCTCAGAAAGAAACAAGTAAGCGCGGCCTCCTGTTTATTTGACCAAAAACAAGCCTCTGTCTATTTCATTTCCGCGAGCTTTTCCAGCGCAACCTCAGCCCCACGCTTTCCTGATAACAGCATTCCACCGAAAGTCGGGCCCATTCGCGGTAATCCATAGGCTGTCGACACCGCCATGCCGGTAACGATAAGCCCTGGCATGAATTCGCCGGTATGCTCCACAAGCAGATCTTCGGAGCGTTCTACCCACATCGCGCCAAAGCCAACCGTTTTTGCGAGGCCTCGCTGCTCCAGCTTGGCCAGAACACACGCGTCGTGACCGGTGGAATCAATCACTATTTTTGACTCGATGGCAACCGGATCCACACAGGTTATTTCCCTTGGCAGGGAAGTGATCGGCGTCCAGTTGATGACAACGCCGGCAACACGATTTCCCTCTCTCAACACCACGTCTTCGAAAATGGTCATGTTCGCAAACTTCACTCCGGCATCACACGCGGCTGCGATCAGCTTTGAACAGGCATGCGGACCATCGGCCACGAAAAGACCTTCCTGGGCTTCCTCGTAGGGAACGCCAAGCTCGTCCAGCACCTCCTGCGCCGGAGCTCTTACCGTCAGCTTGTTCATCAGATAGCCGCCAATCCAGAAGCCGCCACCAATATAATTGTTCCTCTCCACAATGAGAGTCTTTACGCCCTTTGAAGCGAGCTCTTTACCCGCCATCAGGCCGCTTGGTCCACCACCGACGATGATTACATCACTTTCAGCATACTCCTCGAACTGACGCATGAAGCTGCCTACTATGGCCCTTGTCACATCTTTCTCGTCTATAGGATGAAATAACGGCAACTTAACTTCCTTTCAGGTTGGATGGTTTCATAAAAAAACCGCCCCAGTAAATGGCACGGCTCTTCCCTGCATTAAAGAGTCATCCCTGCGCTGGCATTACCCGGATCAGGTTCATGGGGTCAGTGAAAATATCACTTTCTCAGCCGCTTAATCGCAGCTCCCCCTGTATGTATGGTTGGGATTATATCATCCAGGCAATGCCTCTCAAAGAGTTGAAATAAAAAAGCAGGCTAAATTGCCCGCTCGAAGAATCAATTTATGAAGCTATGGCTTATTCAGGACCGTGAGAAATCCGGTTTATCAGGCCGCGTCCTGCCCTATGGAGATGAGTTTTGCTTCCCGGGAAGCTCCAACCACAACATTATCTCCGTGCATACCGGAAGTTGACGAGAGCTGCAACCGAATGAGTGAATCCGTATTCTCGAATTCTTCACCACAGATCTCGCAAAACCCCCACTGATTGACTGAACCTGCCGAAAGACATATGTCACAGTCAAACATCTTCATTATTCTCCTCCTCCTACTTCGAGTGCCGACCTGCCTGCTGCATGACGAGCAATGAAAGCCTAAACGTTGATCAATGCAAATGATATAAGGGAATGACCTTACTTATACTGATGAACTACCCTTAATACGAATATGCCAAACCAGCGTCCTAAACAATCTATTTTCCTGCTCAAAAACCGTGAAGAGTCCGCGCGAAAGTGCTATTTCCTTAGGCTGGGACTTCCGGAAAGAGGACAAAACGGCATTTTCCCCTCCGCCTTGATAAACACATCTACAATCTCCGGATCAAACTGGCTCCCCCGGTTTGCCATAAGCTGGCTTCTTGCCTTTTCGGGTGACAGGGCCTCTCTGTAAGGCCTGCTTGAGGTCATGGCGTCGTATGCATCAGCAACTGCCATTATGCGAGCTCCCAATGGGATATCTTCTTTCATTTTCCCATCCGGATAACCTCCTCCAGAATACCTTTCGTGATGGTATCTGACTATTGCCAGAATCTCCTGATCCCTGATGATCGGTTTAAGAATTTTTTCACCAGCAGCAGAATGCTCCTTGATCCGGTCAAATTCCTCATCAGTGAGTTTTCCCGGTTTCAGCAAAATCTCCTCTGGCACGCCGATTTTGCCAATATCGTGAACAAGTCCTGCAAAACGAATCTTGTCTATTGCCTCACTTGCAAGTCCCAACTCCTGACACAGGGTAACCGCAACCTCTGTAACCCTCTTTGAGTGTCCATTTGTATAAGAATCTTTTGCATCGAGGGCTTCCGCCAGTGACATAAGCGCGCCGAGGAAGGTCTCACGGATTTCCTCTGTCTGCTCTCCCACCTTCTTCTCAAGATTCACCTTGTATTCACGGTTAGAAACAATGAGGTTTCTTTTTTCTATTGCCCTGTCGACGCTCATAAGCACCTCGACAAGATTGAATGGCTTGGTAACATAATCGTATGCGCCCAACTTCATGGCGTTAATGGCAGTCTGTGTATCGGCTACCGCTGTTACCATGATCATTGCCGTATCAGGACTCTTTTCCCTTACTTCCCCGAGTAGTTCAACTCCCGATTTGCCTGGCATCATTATGTCGGAAAGTACAAGGTC
>JBAZWE010000004.1:0-17466 GCA_041660545.1 Thermoleophilia bacterium | reverse complement strand
AATCCCGTCGAGGGCGTTGTCAGCATCATATGCAGTAACACAGCTGTACCCCTCCTGCTCTAAAGTCCTTCGCAGGATTTCACGCACTGTTTCTTCATCATCTACTATCAGAACTCTGGCTTTTTCAGTTTTCATTATTTTTCATCACCTTATGAAGAGTTTCCCGTAATTCTTGAAGGTTAAACGGTTTCACAAGATATACGTTACCTGTTCTATCAAGATATTCTCTAATATCAACACTCACCGTATCTCCCGTCATGAATACGATATTGGCTGCAAGGTCAGGATCGATTTCAAGAATTCTCCTATGTAACTCCCTACCGTCTATTTCTGGCATTCTCAAGTCAGTGATCACTTTGTCATAGCTCGTGTTTGAAAGTTTCTTTAATGCCAGGCGTCCGTTCGTAGCCACATCGACACCATGTCCATCCATTGTGAGAATATCCGTTATAAGCTCTACTATGGCGGGTTCATCGTCGACGACAAGCACACGTCTTCGGCCTCCATCATTTATCGCGATGCCGGAACCCGGTGCGGAATCCGACCTGTCCGATGTGTTAATTTCTCGCAGGTGACTACCATTAACAATATTTTTATCAAGTTTTGACATATCTTAATTTTGTGGTTTGTTGAATATTGGCACCTTATTTGGCTGGCGATGGCTGAAGAATATTGCCAGGTAGAAGAATAGCCTCCTATTCCAATAAACGCCCATCGGCAGGAATTTTACGATTCTTGACTAACTGGTAACTTGTCTATGCGGTTGTGCGATGATCGTGCTGCATAATTTTTCGTTTGACCTTTGATCATTTTGGTTATTAGATTATGTCAGCAGTTATAGCGCGACAGCGCGCATCCGTTACAAACTCTCCAAGGAGGCTTCATATGGCAGCAAAGAAAACAGCAACCAGGAAGAAAGCAGTTGCAAGACCAAAAGCTAAAACCGCAGCGAAGAAAACTGCGGCGCGCAAGCCGGCGGCAAAGAAAACTGCGGCGCGTAAGCCTGCAGCGAAGAAGACTGCTGCCAAGAAAACTGTGAAGAAGACTACCGCACGCAAGCCGGCGGCAAAGAAAACTGCGGCGCGTAAGCCTGCAGCGAAGAAGAAAACAGCAGCGAAGAAGACTGCCGCCAAGAAAACTGTGAAGAAGACTACCGCAAGGAAGCCGGCCGCCAAGAAGACCGCAGCGCGCAAGCCGGCGGCAAAGAAAACTGCGGCGCGTAAGCCTGCAGCGAAGAAGAAAACAGCGGCGAGGAAACCTGCCGCCAAGAAAACCGTGAAGAAGACTACCGCACGCAAGCCGGCCGCCAAGAAGACCGCAGCGCGCAAGCCGGCGGCAAAGAAAACTGCGGCGCGTAAGCCTGCAGCGAAGAAGAAAACAGCGGCGAGGAAACCTGCCGCCAAGAAAAGGGCAGCTTCCAAGAAGGCCAGATAATCGGCAAGAAGCGGAATAAACATAATAACGGGCGAATGACGATCATGAGCCATCGTTATCATCCCTGATGATATGGAGTTATTCGAAGCCATCAGGGAACGGCGGAGCTATCGCAGTTTTTCGAATAAGCAGGTAGAAGCATCAAAAATAGACGCGATTCTCGAGGCGGCGAATATGGCACCTTCCCCCGCCAATAGTCAGCCATGGGAATTTATCGTGATATCTGGGGATGCGACACGAGAGCAGATATACAGGCTATCCAACACCGCTTTGGATAACGGCATTGTTGAAATACATGGCTTCTCGTATGTGCGACCGGTTCCAGCAGAAGATGGCATTGGGGAGGAGGGCAAGTCCTCCCCAGGATATTCACTCGAATTTCTACTAAGCGTACCTACCGTCATCGCCGTTGTCGGTCTTCCACGGACCGGCATACGGCAGACTTTGCAGGAGAGGGTTAAGGATGGATACAAGTACGCCTGCGCCGCCGCCATTCAGAACATGCTTCTGGCAGCGCAGGCACAGGGACTCGGAAGCCTGTGGTTCACATTATTCGACGCTCACCTTGTAAGCCAGTATCTTCATGTCGATAGCGCGAAGCACCTTGTAGCTCTTGTCTGTATAGGATACCCGGATGATCCCAAACCCGATTTTCCCGGTAGAAGTTCCGTTGCAAACAAAGTGAAGCGCTTTGACTGAGATAAATGTACTGGGAATCCTCGGTAGTCCGAGGCATAAGGGCAACTCGGACATACTGCTCGACGCCGCACTCAAAGGCGCCATAGATTCTAAAGCAAAGACCATGAAGATCAGTCTTTATGATCTCGACTTTTACGGTTGCACTGAATGTAATGACTGCTTTGAATCTGGCGAATGTAGCATGACTGATGATATGGATGAGGTGTACGAAGCGATAGAGCTGGCAGACCGCATCATTCTCGCCGCGCCAATATTTTTCATGGGCCTTCCCGCGCAGACTAAAGCAATGATCGATCGTTGCCAGCGTTACTGGGCGATCAAGTATATGCTCAAGCAAGCATTTCCTCGCCCTTCAAATGCTCCGGCCAGATATGCTGCCTATATCGGTATCGGCGGCACCAGTGGTTCAAAACTTTTCGATGGAACCATGCTGACCCTGAAATATTTTTTCGATGCGATTGATATGCAGCCGCTGGAGGACCACTATATTCTTGTGCGAGGCGTTGATGATCAAGGCGAGATAAACGAGAATAAGGTTTCCCTGGGAGATGCTTACGAACTCGGGAAATACATCGTCGGTCTGGGATAATCTGGTGTAACGGATCAGACCGTACGAATCATCAAACGGACGCTTCCGTGTCTAAGCGTCTTTCTGATTCCTCATATGGATCCTGAGCAATACGTCTATCCACTACCACCGTCACATCAGGTGAAATCTCTGACAACTCCTGGCAACGCCGTTGAAGATAGGGCATTCTCCTGTCGACTATGAGAAGCTTGCCGTCGTCAGCATGAATCAGCGCTGATTTAAAACCACAAAACCTGCAACTGCAGAAATCTTCAGCTGCATCTCCGTGATTTTTTTCCTGACCGCAATATGGGCATTCAAAAACTTCCATGCTTATGAGTATAAATATACTCAACCATACGTGGCATAGGGGTTATCCCTGAAATATATTATTCCGATGTGTTTGCCGCGGGGTATACTGGCTCCTCGGGCAGGACTTGAACCTGCAACCTACCGGTTAACAGCCGGACGCTCTACCATTGAGCTACCGAGGAGCATAATGAAGTAATTGCATTATAGAGGGGCACAATCAGCCTTTTCAAGAAAGGTTGAAATGTTTCTTTCAGGAAAGACCGGGAGATCTAATCGTAAAGCAGCTGCGGCGTCAGTATTAATCGCTCATGTAAAGATCTTTGACGGCATCGATGCGGGCCTGCATCTCATCCGGGTGTGCTTTGTAGGCGGCACACGATGGGCATTTCTCCATGAACATGTACCAGTATTCCTGCTGACTGGCCGGAAGAGCTTCGACGATCTTTAGCCAGTCGACTTCCCAGCACCCAATACTTTCACGAAAAGCCGGACAGTTTGATTTATCCTTGCTCCGGCCGTTCATCATACAGTTGGGCTTCATTTCCCAACACTTACGATTATCCATTTTTTACCCCCCCCACCTCGACGCATCCACACTGGGGTACGGATTACGGGCGCCAGAAGCATAAACAGGGGAAGTATATCACTGTCAAACTTTTTTTCAACCAATCCACTTAAAAAAAACAGAGCGATTAAATCTAACCGCTCTTGCATACAGACAGATTTTTTATGACCTATTCGAGGAATTCCTTTAACTTTTGAGATTCGCGATAACTTTTCAACTTTACCAGAGTCTTTGCTTCTATCTGCCTAATCCGCTCTCTTGTTACACCGAATTTCTGCCCGACCTCTTCAAGTGTCCTTGGATGTTCGCCCTTAAGACCGAACCTCAGCTCGATGACTTTCCGTTCGCGGTGGGTAAGGCTTCCGAGTACCTGGGAAAGATCTTCCTTCTGCATTATGTCGGAAACGGCGTCATCAGGCGCCACGGCGTCGTTGTCCTCGATAAAATCGCCAAGCTGACTGTCTTCCTCCTCACCGATAGGCGTCTCGAGTGAGACCGGCTCCTGGGATATCTTGAGTATCTCACGGACTTTTTCAGGAGTAGTGTCCATTTCCTTGGCAATCTCGAACGGCGTAGGCTCCCGCCCCTTGTCCTGGAGAAGCTGACGCTGCACCCGGATCAGCTTGTTGATCGTTTCCACCATATGGACCGGGATTCTGATCGTCCTCGCCTGGTCGGCAATGGCTCTGGTTATCGCCTGGCGGATCCACCAGGTCGCATATGTCGAGAATTTATAGCCTTTGCGATAATCGAATTTTTCAACTGCTCTTATCAGTCCGAGGTTGCCTTCCTGAATCAGATCCAGAAAAAGCATTCCCCTGCCTACGTATCGCTTGGCGATACTCACCACAAGCCTCAGATTGGCCTGTATAAGTCTTCGCTTTGCCTCCATGTCCTGCCGTTCGATACGCTTTGCCAGCGTTACTTCCTGTTCGGCGGTAAGTAGCGCCACACGTCCGATCTCTTTCAGGTAAAGACGTACCGGATCGCTTGTGGGGGTTTTTACCGTCAGATCGAGACGATTGATTATTTCCGCCTGATGGGCTTTTGCCTCTTCTGTCGCCGCGGCTATGAGCAGGTCGTCTTCTTCCTCGACGACATCGATACCCATGTCCAGAAACAGGGCGTATATATTCTCGATCTGTTCCGTTGTAAGATCGATGTCCTGGAGCACATCGGCTACGCGATCAGAGGAAAGATACCCCTGTTCGCGCCCCTCAAGGATCAGTTCGCGTACTTCATCGATAGTGATTTCTTCGGAGTGGCTCATACAGTTTCGTAAGACCCGGATTGAATAAGTTCAATAATCTTGCGACGGCGACCTTCGAGTCTGCAAAGTTCGCGAAAATCGTCTGAAGATTCGTCGTCATCTGACAGGTGATTCTTGATCTTGTTGATACGACGGAGGAGTTCGGCTTCGCATAATCTGAAATATAGTTCAGGAAGGGCGCCGTCAGCGGAATTTTCAGTCTCGGCACGGATTACAAGTTCAGGCAGTATCGACCTCGCTCCGCTGTTAGCGGATAAGCTGTCTGCAGACAAGTCAGACCCGGTATTCGTACTACCGAGCCTGGCCTTGACCCATTTAAATGCCGACCTGTTTTGATCAGTCGTGAAGTGGGCTTCGGTCATATCCTGCAAATACCTTCCGGCCTCCCCAGTGCGTGCCAGACAAAGGCTGAGGAAACTTCTCTCAGCGATTTCCTCTTGAGATAAAACCCGCCGTTCAGTCCCTCCATCTTCATTTCCATCAACCGATGGAGAGGACTTCATTAAGTATGCCACATTTTCAGGGCCAAGGCGGAGTCGATCGGCTATTATCCTTAACTGTTCGTCCCGTTCCAGCGTATTTGCGGCATTTGCAATCACGTTCTTGAGCTCGTTGAATGCCTTGACCCTGCCGTCCACATTATCCAGGTCACAGGACAACAGCGTAGTCTGGACCTGGTATTCAAGTAGTGTCGAGGCGCTGGATGCCAGATCGAGAAATGCTTCCTTGCCTCCCTCTCCGAGAATCAGATCAGCCGGATCCTGCCCCGGCGGAATAACTACAACACGCACCGATAGCTGCAGGTTTTTAGCCAATCCCAGTGCTCTTAACATGGCGCTGCGCCCGGCGGCATCGGAGTCAAATGCCAGATAGATATTTTTCGTGAAGCGTGATATCTCCTTCAGCTGCTGTTCGGTCAAGGCGGTACCCATTGAAGCTACGGCGTTGGCTATTCCCGACTGTCTTAATGCCAGCACGTCGGTATATCCCTCTACTACAAATACCCGGTCTTCCTTGGCAATCACCTGACGAGCGTTACCCAGTCCGAATACCAGGTTACTTTTATGGTAGGTGTCTGACTCGGGAGAGTTTAAATATTTGGGCTTGCTATCGTCCAGGACGCGAGCGCCAAAGCCCAGCACCCGGCCTCGATGGTCGATAAACGGGAACATGAGCCGCCCGCGGAAACGGTCGTAGGTTCGATTGTCGCTACGCGATACAAGACCGGCGGCAGTCAGCTCCTCGATCGTATAACCTTTCGAAAGCGCCGCCTTATAGAGTGAGGAGCCGGAAGGAGGCGAATAACCAAGACGAAAATCCCGGGAGGTTACAGGTTTGAATCCCCTTTTTTCCAGGTAATCCCGGGCTTTTGCCGCAGAAGGTGAATCCCATAAATATCTTGAATAATAAAAAGCCGCCTGATCAAGCAGCGTATAGATTCGCTCGCGATTGCGACGGCGTTCTTCCTGCCTGGGGCTGCTTTCTTCAAATTCCAGGCGGACACCGTATTTGTCAGCCAGGCTTTTCACCGCATCAGCGAAATCAAGCCCCTCTTTTTTCTCAATGAAGGTCAAGGCGTTTCCACCCTCACCACAGCCAAAACAATAATAGAGTTTCTGCACCGGATCCACTGAAAAAGATGGTGTCTTTTCGCTGTGGAAAGGACATCTTCCCATGTAATTGGAGCCGCTCTTTTTTAGAGTCGTATAAGGGGTGACGATTTCCAGCATGTCACAGGCATCAAGCACGGCCTGGATGCTGATTTGTGCTATTCGCGGCATGATATTGGGTCCATCCCCCCTATCCCTCTCCGTGCAACGGGTATGGGTCTTTGTGATCAGGACCGGCGTATGGATAGGGATTATTGCCTCTCTTTTCCTTGGGAGGCCACTCGCTCGGGATGAATAGTTGTTTGAAGATCTTTATGGCATAGCGGTCGGTCATGCCCGCTATATAATCCGTTACACTCGCGATCAGGTCTGCGTCATTTTTGTCAGTCCAGCCGGGTAGCGCCTGAGGGTGCCTCATATAATATTCAAAAAGACTTTCCACCAGCATGGAGACACGGTCCATCTCCTTGCTGGCTACAGAGCCTATGTAAACCCGGTCGAATAGAAATGCCCGCATGTTGTTCATGGCTTCTTTCATATCCGGGCTCTGTGATATCCGCCCCTTACCCCGACTGGAATCCACCAGGTCGTGGACCAGGAGATCGATACGCCTGCTACAGGTGTCCCCAAGCAGAGACAACTCACCAGAGGGTAGATCGCCGGTTTTGATAATGCCAGCTCTTAACGCGTCGTCGATGTCGTGATTGATGTAGGCTACACGGTCTGCGATACGCACGATCTGGCCCTCCAGCGTATCGGGTTTTTCCGGACCGGTATGTTTCAGGATTCCATCTTCGACTTCCCGGCAGAGATTCAGACCGCGGCCGCTGTTCTCCAGGTGACGCACGACCCTGAGACTCTGCTTGTTGTGCTCAAAGCCACGGCCGGCACGTTTCTCGAGGGATATGGAAAGCGCCTCTTCGCCGATGTGACCGAAAGGCGTATGACCCAGGTCGTGACCCAGGCTGATAGCCTCGGCCAGGTCCTCGTTCAGACGCAATGCACGTGCGGCGGTTCGCGAAATCCCCGAGACCTCCAGGGTGTGGGTAAGACGGGTACGGTAGTGATCTCCCTCGGGAGCGATAAATACCTGGGTCTTGTGCTTTAGGCGGCGGAAACTCTTGCTGTGGACGATGCGGTCGCGATCCCTCTGAAAACATGTCCTGAGCGAACACGACTCTTCCGGACAGGCTCGACCAAGACTATTGGCGGCCTTGACCGCATAACGGGAGAGGTGTTCCTCTTCCCAGCTATCTGCGATAGAGACTGGTGTATTTTTTGTGTTCAATGCTTGTAAAAAAGGTCAGGTTGCTTTCGATGTGAATCATCTTCATATGGTTTAAAAAATTATAACTTACTTCCCGGATGGAACCCTGTAAATCCGGACTCCAGTATCACGGGTGATTAAACAGGCCGGACGCGATGGCCCGGCCTGTTATTGTCTGCAATTGTACCGGTGCTGTTTAGGCGGTGGTAAATGCCATCTTCTTTTCTTCCAGTACCGCCTGCGCCGCCGCCAGCCGCGCCAGAGGCACCCTGTAGGGCGAGCAGCTGACGTAGTTGAGCCCAGCACGGTGGCAGAACTTGACGCTGTCGGGCTCCCCTCCATGTTCGCCGCAGACACCAAGTTTGATGCCGGGCTTTTTATCACGACTCAGCTTTACTGCAATCTCGACAAGTTTGCCGACGCCGTGGACATCTATGGTTTCAAACGGGTTGGTCTTGATAACTCCCTCTTCAAGATAATAAGTAAGGAACTTGCCTTCCGCATCATCCCGGGAAAATCCAAGTGCGGTCTGTGTAAGGTCGTTGGTGCCGAAGCTGAAGAAGTCGGCGTAGTCTGATATATGGTCGGCGGTCAGCGCCGCTCTTGGCAGCTCTATCATCGTACCGACAAGGTAATCGATTTTGACGCCGGCGCTTGCCAGAACATCGTCGCAAGCCTTGACCGTCAGGTCGCGCATAAGATGCAGCTCTTCGGCGTAACCCACCAGGGGAATCATAATCTCAACCAGTGGCGCATCGCCCAGTTTCTTCTGCACTGCTACCGCCGCCTGCATGATAGCCCGTACCTGCATTTCGTAGACCTCCGGCCACTGAATGCCCAGTCGACAGCCACGGGTACCCAGCATCGGGTTCATTTCCCTTAAGGACCTTACGCGGCTGACTTCTTTCTCTTTCGCGGCGATATCCGCCTCGCTGACGCCGGTCAGCTTGGCGCGCTCGAGTTCGACCATAAGGTCGGTGTAATCGGGAAGGAACTCATGGAGTGGAGGATCCAGAAGACGGATCGTAACCGGCAAGCCGTGCATTGCCTCGAAGATCCCCTCAAAATCGCCCTGCTGCATCGGAAGCAGCTGCGCAAGAGCCGATGCCCTGGACTCCCCGTCCTCGGCCATGATCATCTGACGCACGATGGGAAGGCGGTCCTCAGCCATAAACATGTGCTCCGTACGGCAGAGCCCGATGCCCTGTGCGCCGAACTCGCGCGCCTTTCCAGCATCCTCGGGCGTGTCGGCGTTAGTACGAACCGCCATCGTGCGGATCTCATCGGCCCAACTCACTATGGCCTGGAAATTCTCGTTTATCTGGGGTGGCACCAGGTCCACCGCGCCCAGGATGACTTTTCCGGTTGTTCCATCAATCGTCAGTATGTCGCCCTCGCTGACGGTCTTGCCATTGACTGTGAATTTTTTTTCTTTTTCGGAGATATTGACCTGGTCGGCGCCACAGACAGCAGGTTTGCCCATGCCGCGAGCAACAACGGCGGCGTGACTGGTCATACCGCCATGTGAGGTCAGCACTCCCTGAGCGCTGATAAGACCGTGGATGTCGTCGGGACTCGTTTCCCAGCGGACCAGGATCACTGCCTCGCCGGCCTTGCCGCGCTCGGCGGCGGTATCGGCATCGAACACGACCTTGCCCACAGCAGCGCCCGGAGAGGCATTGAGGCCCTGCGTAAGCGCCTCGTACGTCTGGGAGGGATCAATCATCGGATGCAGGAGCTGGTCGAGCTGACCGGGGTCTATCTTTCCCACGGCTTCTTCCTTGGTGATGAGGCCTTCCTCCACCATATCGGATGCGATCTTCACTGCGGCTGCAGCTGTGCGTTTGCCATCCCGTGTCTGTAGCATGTAGAGCTTGTCCTTTTCGATGGTGAACTCGATATCTTCCATCTCACGATAATGCTGCTCCAGTTTTTGCATCACTGCCGTCAGTTCTGCAAAAATCTCAGGCATCTCGTCCTTCATTTCCGACAATTTCTTGGTCTTGCGGATACCGGCGACGACGTCCTCTCCCTGCGCGTTGGTCAGATAGTCGCCGAAATTCTCCCTTTCGCCTGTTGACGGATTGCGGGTGAAGGCTACGCCGGTGCCGGAATCATCGCCCATGTTGCCAAAGACCATCAGTTGTACGTTGACGGCAGTGCCGAGATCATCTGAAATATTGTAGTGACGGCGGTATGTGACGGCTCTCGGGTTGCCCCAGCTGCGGAAAACAGCCTGGATGGAGAGCTCCAGCTGCTCGCGCGGCTGGCTCGGGAACGAACGGCCGGTTTCCTTTTCGAGGATATTTTTGAAGTCATCCACAAGAAGCCGCAGCTGATCGGGTGTCAGTTCGTTGTCGAATTTGACTCCCGCCTCGTCGCGCCTGACGGTTATCGCGTCTTCGAACAGCTGCCCATCCACTTCCATGACGACCTTGCCGAACATCTGGATAAAACGGCGGTAGGCGTCCCAGGCGAAGCGGTCGTCACCAGTCATTTTGGCCAGTCCCTTTACTGATTCATCATTGAGGCCCAGGTTGAGAACCGTATCCATCATCCCCGGCATGCTGAACTTCGCGCCGGAGCGTACGCTCACGAGCAGCGGGTTATCGGAATCGCCCAGCTTCTTGCCGGTTGTTTCCTCCAGGCGGACGACGTGCCCCTCTATCTCTGAATCCAGCCCTTCCGGGAACTTGTTGCCCTGCTTGCCGTAGGCTATGCAGGCTTCGGTTGTAATCGTGAACCCATCCGGAACGGGACACCCGATATTCGTCATCTCGGCGAGATTGGCCCCCTTGCCCCCAAGAAGGTCCTTCATGTCCTTTGAACCCTCAGAGAAATCGAATACATATTTCTTGCCCATGCAATTCCTCCCAAAATCGTACTTATACTTTATATTTCTTTATGAAGATCCTTCGCTATGCGCAGGATGATTAAGAAGGTTACGCCTGGCGCCGAAATCCCGGAATCCAGGGTCACAAGTTTATCGCAAGAATCCCAATTAGGCTATAGACAACCTTAAGCTTCACCACGGGCAACCAGTAGCGTTTCTTATGACCCTGATCCCGCCTTTGGCGCCGCTGCTACACGCATGGGATCGCCGAGAGTCAAAAGCATTGAAGCCGTTCTCTTCACGAGAGCAAGACGGTTATTACGAATCTTTTCATCTTCGGCCATTATCATGACGTCATCGAAGAAAAGATCCACAGCCGCGCGGATCGCAGCCGCCTTTGCCAGTGCTCCCCCGTAATCGAGCGATCCGGCAAGCTCCTTGATCTGCGGCTCCAGAGCGACGAGTTGCGTGTACAACCCCTTTTCCGCCTCCTCTTCAAAAAGGGAGGCGTCCACGGTCTCTATGCCGGCTTTCTCCCCCGCCTTGGCGACTATCTTCGAGCAGCGAAAATATGCGGTGTGCAGATCGTCGAAATCTTTTGTATTGCGAAATTCATCAAGGGCATCGGCTAGCGCCATCAACCTCAGCAGACTAGTGAGTCCGGCGGCACGCGCTGCCTCCATTATCTCAACCGGCGTCCCTTTCTCCACCATCTGCTGCTGGATCCGGTCGCAAACAAAGTCAAAAGCGGCCTGCTCCGGACCCGGTTCCCTCAGGATATCCGCCTTTTGTTCCGTGTATGCCCGGTGACCCACTGAAAAAATGTCGATGAGGTCGAAGTCGAAGGAGAACCTGTTTGAAATTGCGGCAATCCCAACCGCCGCTCTTCTCAACCCGTATGGATCCCTCGAGCCTGTGGGAAGCTCGTTTATCGCAAAGGCTCCGGTCAGGTTATCGATCTTGTCGCAGATGGAGAGAACTGCGCCCTGAACGCTCGTTGGTAAGGCGCCACCCGCTGAAAGCGGCAAAAAATGTTCCTCTATAGCCTTGCATACGTCTGAGGGAAAACCTTCAAGATTGGCATAGACAGAGCCGATGTAACCCTCCAGCGTTGGGAACTCCTGCACCATTATGCTGACCTGGTCCGCCTTGGCGAGCCTGGCCGCTGAAGCGGCGATTTTTAGATCGGCTTCGCCTAGACCCGTCATCCCCGCAAAAGCTTTCACCAGCACATCCAGCCTGGCGCTCTTGTCGGCCAGGGAACCGAGCTTCTGATGGAATACGACCTTTTCGAGGTTCTCTGCCATCTTCTCTATGCCGGTAACCAGATCTTTGTCAAAGGAGAACTCGGCGTCCTCGATCCTGCCTTCCAGCACCCGTTCATTGCCTTCAGTGATCCCCTCCGCGCAGGCGGGATCGCCGTTTATCACGTAAAGAAAGCCGTCCACGAGAGAACCGTCTTCCCTGGTGAGCGGGAAATAGCGTTGATGCGATTGCATACATGTTGTAAGCACCCTATCGGGGAGACGAAGATGTTCTTCTGCGAATCTTCCTTTTTGTACGCTGGGATTTTCAACAAGGTAGATCACTTCCTCCAGCTCACCGGCCGGATCTATATAGCTGGCGCCTTCCTTGCCGGCCTGCATGGCAAGACCCTCCAGTATCACCAGCCGCCGAGCCTCCTGGTCGACCATGACACTGGCGGCGCTCATCAGCTCCCTGTAGGAGGACGCATCCTCTATCACTACATCAGGATCGGCCAGGAATCTGTGGCCCTGGCTTGTATCTGTACTCCTGATGCCGGCGACTTCATACTCGATCGTCTGCGAAGCATATTTTGTCACCAGCCATCGAACCGGCCGTGAAAATCTCATATCGGCGCCATCCCAGTGCATCGTCTTCGAAAAGGAGATACCCATCAGTATCTCCCTGCATATCTCGGGAAGAAGATCGATGGTCGGCTGACCCTCGCGCCGATGCACAGCGAAGACGAATTCCTGACCTTCATGCTCACGCACCTCAAGGTCGCCTACGGCAACGCCCTTGGCGCGCGCAAAGCCTTCAGCCGCGCCTGTAGGTTCACCATCTTCATCGAACGCCCTGCTGGCGACGGGACCGCGTTCGGTTTTCTCCTGTGCTTGCTGCATGGGTGTCAGTTTCTCTATAAAGATCGCAATGCGCCTGGGAGTCACCCAGACAGAGATCGCATCCGGCTCCACTTCGATGTAGTTGCGGGCAAAAACCTGTCCGGCAAGCAGAGGCACCTGCTGGGCCGCCGAACGCGCGGCGGCTGCAGGCAATTCCTCGGTCCCTATCTCAAAGAGGAAATCTCCGGCCCGGCTCACTGGATCGGCCTTGGTGTTCATTCCGTGCCCTTCTCCTGTTGTCTTAGATACATCTCGGCGCATCGTCTGGCCAGGTTTCGCACCCTGGCGATGTATCCCGTGCGATCGGTAACACTGATGACACCGCGCGAATCGAGCAGGTTGAAAGTATGCGAGCACTTGAGCACATAGTCGTAACCGGGTATCGGCAGATCTCCAGCCAGGCAGCGTTCGCATTCCTGCTCGTAGTCGGCAAAGTGGGATAAAAGCATCGCGGTGTCTGCGATCTCGAAATTATAACGTGAAAACTGGGCCTCGTTCTGTTGATATACATCCCCGTATGTGACATCTCCCGACCAGACCAGGTCAAAGACGCTGTTCTTCTTCTGAAGGTACATTGCGATACGTTCCAGGCCATAAGTTATTTCAACCGGCACCGGCTGCAGGTCGATGCCCCCAACCTGCTGGAAATAGGTAAACTGCGTAGCCTCCATGCCATCGATCCAGACTTCCCAACCCAGGCCCCAGGCGCCCAGAGTCGGTCCCTCCCAATCGTCCTCGACAAAGCGTACATCGTGTGCGGCAAGATCGACCCCGAGCTGGGCCAGGGACTCAAGATAAAGGTCCTGAACGTTTTTCGGTGAGGGCTTGAGGAGTACCTGGAACTGGTAGTAATGAGACAGCCTGTAAGGATTCTCTCCGTAGCGGCCATCCGTGGGTCTTATGGATGGCTCCACATATGCCACGCGCCAGGGTTTATCGTCCAGACATTTTAGGAATGTGGCCGGATTGAAGGTTCCGGCACCGACTTCAGTATGGTAAGGCTGCATTATGACGCAGCCCTGCGCGCCCCAAAAAGCCTGTAGGGCGAGTATTATCTCCTGAAAGGTGGGAAAGTCGGTCAAGGCGGAGATAGATTCTATTAAAAACGTGCTCAATTAACAAGAAGAAAGGCGCCGCGGACAAAAATGTGACGGTATATTAGCTGACCCCAAGGTGATAAAATAAAATCCGATATGAGTCGCAAGAAAATATATCCGATGTTCATGGGAGCCTGCCTGGTTTTATCGATGATGATATTGGGCTGCGGCGAATCGAAACATTCAGCCGATGTGACAGAGGAGACGAATATAGCGTTTGCTGCTACTCCCAGCCCGGGTGAGAGCCTGACAGCGTCAGACCTGCCTTTGAACATCGGTTCCCGTCTTGTCTTTGCCTCAAATACTCCCGGTAAGCCCGTCAATGTCTCTTTTGATCTGGAGGGGCCATGGAAATTCTCAAGCGGCCCGACCACGATGACACTGAATATGACCACGGTGGCCCCCGAAGCAGCTTATTCGGCGCAGGAGTTCCCGGACGCCACCGTCGCCGTACTGTCTTCCTGGTCCCCGGGCGCGGAAGGACAGGAGTACAACTTTCAAAACAAGGACGAGGGCGCATGGAGAGCTTTTGGCAAGTCCGCCGAGAAATCGAGGACCATAATCTATTCGACGCCATCCAGAGCCCTGATCTTCCCGGCAGCGGTTGGTAACCGCTGGCTTGAGAGTTATAACGAAATCGAGGACGGCAAAACCGTGGAAATAACATCGGAAAACCTCGTTGTAGCGCGCAACATCCTTACTCTTCCGGCTGGAGAATTCGATGCCTTCCTGCTGCAGACCCGGGTAAGCGCCAAGCGAGGCGGTATTACGAACACCACCTGGGATTACACGTGGTTCGTACCCGGTATAGGCAGGGCGGCCGAGATTATCAGCGAGCCCAACGAACCCAAGGAGATCTTCACCAGCGCTCGTGCCTTTTACCGGCTTAAGAGCTACATGATACCCTGAGCATTCTGTTTTTCTGCCGGCGGACCGACCCCTATCTCATCCTGATGGGATAAAATGGTGAGATGCCCCGCACCTATTCCACTGAAGCCGTTGTTCTCGGTTCCCACAAACTGGGAGACGCCGACAGGGTAGTGACCCTCTTTACTCGCGACCATGGTAAAACACCGACGGTCGTCAAGGGCGTACGCAAAATTAAATCCCGGTTCGGTGGACGACTCGAGCCCTTCACGCATCTTGCCGTGCAGCTTCATGAGGGACGCAACCTGCATACACTTACGGGCGCCGATACCATCAGGACCCATGCATCGCTAAGGGACAATACTGCATCACTGCGAGCGGGCCTGGCCCTGGTGGACATGCTGGGCAGGGCGAGCGCCGACTTCGAGCGGCGTCCGCGAACATTTAATCTCGTGATCAATTACCTCGATGTGATGGAAAAACTGAATTCGCAGGATTCCGGAGCAGAGGCCGGTTCTCCCACGGCACGGCAGGGCATGATTTCTGTAACCCTGGGAGCCGAACTAAAATTGCTACTGTTGACCGGCTTTCTCCCCCATCTTGCGAACTGTGCCTCCTGTGGCGCTGAGGACTATCTGCCGCGTTTCTCAGCCCAGGCAGGCGGGGCGCTTTGCGAGAACTGCGGTGCTGAATCTTTCGATGTTTCCGGGCCGGCGCTCGATACCATGCGCCGCCTTTTGGAAAAACCTCTCTCCGATTCTTCCTCTATCACCCTGACGATGGAAACGGCCAGCGAGGTCTGGAATTGCATTCGCGAGATTTGCCGCTATCACCTCGGTGTAGATCTAAAAGTCAAACCCTGGTAGACCTCGCCGCTCCTAAAAGAGTGAACCGTCAACCGCCATTCTTTGCCTTTAAGAACTCATCATATGAGCTGGTGAAGAAATGGTGCCCTTCCTCATCACCGGTAGCGACATAGTAGATGTAATCGACAGGTGCGGGATTCATTGCGGCCCTGATCGACTCGATGCCGGGGTTGCAGATGGGACCTGGCGGCAGCCCTTTGTATAGACGGGTATTGTAGGGGGAGTCGGTTTCAAGATCCTGCTGGGTCAATTCCAGCTTCCAGTAGCCTATGGCGTACTGTACCGTGGCGTCGACCTCCAGTTTCATCCCGGCTGAGAGGCGGTTGTAGATAACCGCCGCGACCTGTGGCCTCTCCTCGGGTACCCTGGCCTCACGCTCGACCAGGGACGCCACTATTAGCAACTGGTACTCGCTCAAACCAAGGGACTCAGCCTTGCCCCATTCGAGTCCGGATGTTTTTTTCCCGAATGTCTCGAGCTGACGGTCGACAAGAGTGTCAGCCGTTATATCTTCATTAAGATCATAAGTGCTTGGAAACAGAAAACCTTCCAGATCCTCCGCTCCAGACGCCCCTGTCAGCGGCAGGCGGCGCCCGTTGATCTTCACAGCCTGCATGTACTGCTTCTCGGTTATCGCTGTTCTTGAGGAAAGCAGCCTGGCTATATCGGTTATTGAATAACCCTCGGGGACGGTAAGAACTGCCTCCGGCGCCTGGATGCCTTTTTCAAGCTTTTCAAGAATGCTTTCGATGGACTCGCCCCGCTCGAAGCGGTAGACCCCGGCCTTCAGCTTTTCGCCGACGCCGGCCTCATTGGCCTTGTTCGTAAAATCTTTCTCGCTGTCGATCACGTCTTCCTCGGCCAGCATGCGGGCGATTTCACTGGTACTGGTGCCAGGCGAAATGCGAATGGTCACCTGCCCCTCTTTTTTTGCGCCTCCGCACGATGCCAGAAACAAAACCATTAACAGGGAGACCGAGACAAGCGCCGCAAAGGATGCGTGGCGAAATATTGATGAGGCGGATTTTAGGCGCGATGCTTTCATGATGATGAGGATAATCAAACTAAATAATACATTATTCGCTAAAGTCTAATCGGAATCACCGTCGTCAAGACAGCGATATGCCTGGGAGCCAAGGTAGTCTTCCAGCAGGACACATGCCGCAAGGCTGTGGCTGGAACTCGTCGTATTGTGACCTTTACTGACAGCCATTTTGCTCGTGAAACGCTCATCCCATGAGACAAGCGGGAGTTCGAGCACATCCTCAAGCTGTTTGATGAAATCCCTGGTCTCATCAGCCTGTGAGCCGCATTCGCCGCTCAGCGAAACCGGCATTCCAACCAGCAGCGCTTCGGCGTTTTCTTCGCGGGCAAGATCGACGATTTTCTTCAGGCCGGTCGCCGAGGATGCGTCATCAATGGCATCAAGCGGCCTGACTATCGTTCCAGTAGGATCGCAGATCGCGACTCCTGTATGTGCATGGCCGTAATCAAGCGCAATAATCTTCATTTTCCGCCAGCTGCCTAAAGGGATTTCGTCAGGTGAGTTTTTCCGCCAACCACTGGCGGGCTTTTTCCAGCGCTTCGCCTGTTTTGCCGGCGTCGCTGCCGCCGCCCCTCGCCATATTGGGTCGTCCGCCACCCTTGCCGCTGACGACGGGAGCGATCTCCTTTATCAGATCGCCAGCGCGAACGCCCCGCTCAACAACCTGATCTGAGAAGTTGGCTACAAGACTGACCCGACCATCCGCAGCGGCCGCCAGCATGATGGCCGACGGGCCTAATGCACCCTTGATGTGATCGGAGAGCTCCATAAGATCGTCTGCTTTCTCGACCTCGACTTCGGTTACGAGTACATTTATGCCGTCCACATCTTCAGCCATCGCTGCAAGCTTACCGCTTAATTCTCCCAATCTGCCGGACTCGGACTC
>JBAZWE010000003.1:0-61625 GCA_041660545.1 Thermoleophilia bacterium | reverse complement strand
ATGCTTCCACCGCGAGATTCCAGAGCGCCACGATGAGCCGCCGAGTCGATGCCGAACGCCATGCCGCTGACGACGCAAACGCCGCTCTGTGACAGGCCCTCTGCGAGCGAGGTTGCCGCATCGATCCCATAACTGGATGCGCGGCGGGCGCCGACGATGGCGATGCGCGGTTGTCGCATAAACTCATCCAGCCGGCCGGCGGAGCTTTTTAAGAAGATTGCCGGCGGCGGGTCGTGTATTTCAGCCAGGCATGATGGATAGCCGTCTTCGCCCAGGGTGATGAGGGTGACTTCTTTTCTTCTCAGCTCCTCGAACATCTGCCCGGCCGAAAATGATTTTTTGAAAGCTGTGATGCGCCCTGTCTCGGCCGACGGCAGTTTCAGGAGAGCTGCAAGCAGGCGGTCGGGACAGTTCCAAAGTTCGCGCAACGTCATCTTGCCCGCGGGTACGCGCAGCGGCCAGCCATATTCGCCCATGAAACAGGTGAGCGCCAGCGCGGCTTCCCGCTCAGACCCCATTCCAATCCCTCCTGTCCATGCTGCGATAACTGATGGCTTCGGCAATATGTTGTGGCTCGATCCCGGTGACGCCTTCGAGATCCGCTATCGTTCGGGAAACCTTGAGAATGCGATGGTGAGCCCTGGCGCTGAGAAACAGCCTGTCGATGGCGCTCTCTAAAAGCCGGTTTCCCGCCGCGCTGGTGCGGCAGAAGCGCTCTGTCTGGCTGGCGCTCATCTGGGCGTTGCAAAAAGTATTCGTGCCCGCGAGCCTCTCCGATTGCATTTTACGGGCCGAGGCGACCCTGGCAGCGACTGCTGCCGACGATTCTCTTTTCCTGTCCGACAAAAGTTCCTTTTTGGTCAGTCCGGGCACATCCACGGCAACATCAATGCGGTCCATCAGGGGGCCGCTGATGCGGGTGCGATATGAAACTATTCGCTGGGGAATGCAGATGCATGGCTGGCGTGCATCCCCCAGGTGTCCACATGGGCAGGGATTCATTGCAGCGACCAGCATGAAGCGCGCGGGGAAAGTGACCGAGAGAAGCGCGCGGGAGATGCTGACACAGCCGTCTTCAAGGGGCTGGCGCAGGGTCTCCAGCGCCAGTCGTGAGAACTCGGGCAGTTCGTCCAGGAAGAGCACGCCCAGATGGGAAAGACTGACCTCTCCCGGTTTGGGAGTGCCTCCGCCGCCGGTCAGCCCGATGTGGGAAATGGTGTGATGTGGCGAGCGGAACGGTCGGCTGGCGATTAGCGAGCGGCCTGCGCTTAAGCGCCCGGCGACGCTGTATATCCTGGTTACCTCTATGGCTTCGGCGATATCTTTCCAGAGCCGGGCGGCCCGCTCATCAACATGTTGTGACCACCGGCGGCGCAGACCTCCAAGGCGCGACGCGCGTGCTCCTGCCCCTTGACGTCGGCCAGATCGAGACGGTTTAAGCGAAGCTCCGAGAGTAGAGCCGGTGCATCCACCCTCGCGGGCGCGATCGCTGCCTCACCTTTTAGGAATTCAACCGCATGGCTGAGCGATTCGACGCCGATCACCTCGATGTCGTCGATGAGCGCCGCCTCCTCGGCGTTGGCCTTGGGCAGCAGTACGCCGCGGCATTCAGCCCGCCGGGCGGCTTCGGCGATCGATAGCGAACCGTTGATGCGCCTGACGCTGCCGTCGAGGGAGAGCTCCCCGGCGGCGCCGTATGCTTCAATGCTTTCTGACTTGAGCTGTCCCGAGGCGGCAAGCAGCGACAGAGCTATCGGCAGATCGAATGACGGTCCCTCCTTGCGCACGTCGGCAGGTGCGAGGTTCACGGTGATCCGGCGCAAGGGGAATTCATACTGCGAGTTGACAATGCCGGCGCGAACGCGTTCCCTGGACTCGCGAACTGCCGCGTCCGGCAGGCCGACGATGCTGAACCCGGGCAGCCCACGGCTTAAGTCGGTCTCGATTTCAACGGGGTAGGCATCCATCCCCAGCACTGCGTAACTGTGCAACCTGGCCAGCATCTGCATCACTCCTTTTTGGGAGGAGCAACGGGATGCTTCCGCAGCGGAGAGGGTCAGAGTGGGATTGTCAGGTTATCAGATGAATCGTGGTTCGTGCAATCATGTTTCGTGCCTTGGAAAAAAGGAGACGTGACAGCCGGAGCTAGTCCTAACGAAACGCGTCTTCGATGTGCAGCAGCTGGGTTGCCGTGTCATTTTCATCGAGCATTATCGAGACGACATCGAAGCGAAAGTCACAATCCTCCAGCGCGGCGTCACCCTCGTTGGCCGCCAACCACATTTCAGCCATGCGCCGTATCTGGTTCTGCTTGCGCGGGCTTACCGCCTCGAAGGGTTCACCGAACTGCTTGTCCCGGCGTGCTTTCACTTCCACAAAAGCCACGATGCCGCCGCGCCTGACAATGATATCTATCTCGCCGTAGCGGCTACTGAAATTACTTGCAAGGATGGAATAATCGTGGTCTTTGAGGTAGCGACGCGCGATCTCCTCCCCAGCCTTGCCCCGGGTGCGGCGGGTGTCTTCCCTCGTCGAGGATGCTTCGCTGTCTTTGCCGATCTTCAACATCCTTCCTAATAATCATCCAATTAACCAGGATTAGCTGTCATCCTGAGGAGCAAAGCGACGAAGGATCTGCTTTTGGAATGTTTCCCATCGCCAGAAGCAGATTCTTCGGTACTCTTCGCTGCGCTCCGAGTACCTCAGAATGACATTATTAACGGAACATCGGCCTGACAGTCTTGAACTCTTCTCTTGCCAGAATTCCGCGGTCCGTCATGACCCTTCAAGTACTGGCAGCTCACATCTGAAGGAGCGGCGGTGAATAGAACAGAAACCATGGCGCGCAATGGCCTCCCGATGAGCCAGTGTCGAATAACCGACATGCTGGTTAAAGCCGTATTCCGGATATCGGTGGTGGATGGTATGCATCAGGCGGTCGCGCGTCACCTTGGCGATGATCGATGCCGCCGCGATGCAGGCGCTCATTGAGTCGCCCTTTTTTACGGGCCGGTGAACGACGGGGCAGTCCGGCAGTGGCAGATGCCCGTCCACGAGCGCTGTGTCAGGACACGGCGCCAGTGTTTCCAGACTTCTCGCCAGCGCCTTGAGATTCGTCTTGTGCAGACCCTTCTCGTCGATCGTACGACTGGTGTAACTGGTGATGGATATACGCGCCGCATGCCGGACTATCACGGGATAGAGACGCTCTCTGGCGGCAGGGGTCAGTTTTTTGGAGTCACCCAGCCCCTTGAGCAGAGGTCCGGCTTTTTCAAGATCGAGTGTGGAGTAATCGAAGACGACGGCAGCGGCTACTATCGGCCCCGCCAGACATCCGCGGCCGACCTCGTCGCAGCCGGCAATCTCTCCGGGTCCGCCGCCTGCCTCAAGGTCGAATAAAAACAGCGCGCTGGTGTTGGCGGTTGCTGGCGCTGCCATGAAAGCTCTAGTTGAAAGTTCCGATGCGACCCGGCGGCCAGTAGGTCGCAAAAGCCTTGCCGAGGATATTCTCTTCCGGCAGCCAGTGAGGATTCCAGAAACGGGCATCGCCGCTGTCACCCCGGTTGTCACCCATCACGAATACGTTGCCTTCAGGAATACTCGTCAGCGGAAAATTGCTGATGTCGGCGCCGTTGAGATAGTTCTCGACCTGTGGTTCACCGTTTACGAGTACCGTCCCCCTCTTCACTTCAATCGTTTCACCGCCGACGGCGATCACCCGTTTGACGAAATCGACATCGGGGTTCATGGGAGACTTAAAGACGATGATGTCGCCCCGCTGAACAGGGCCGAATCGATACGAAAGCCGGTTGATCAGTATCCTGTCACCGGGGTCAATAGTAGGCACCATTGATTCGGAGGGGATCTGGAAGGGTTTGATCAGGAATGCCTGAGCGACGAATGCGATCACTATGGCGCCAGCAAAGATCCCGATGTACTCCAGCAGTGAAGCGATGCTGACGCCCGCGATGACGAGCTGGGTGCCCGGCTTTTTCGCCTTCTTCTTTTTTCGCTGAGTCAATTTGTTCCGCCGGCCGGGAGGAGGTGTGGAATAGGAAGGCGGGAGTGAACGCATCCCGGATTTGCTCGAATCGGGCGTATTGGAATGATCCTCGCCCATCAGATCAGGTGGCAGACGCGCCTAGCGCTGCTTTTCCCGGACCTTGGCCTTCTTGCCCACTTTACTACGCAGGTAGTAAAGCTTGGCGCGGCGGACGTCGCCGATGCTCAAAACCTCAATCTTGTGTATCTTCGGGGAATGCACCGGGAACGTCCTCTCGACACCAACGCCGAAGGAATGCTTGCGCACGGTGAAAGTCTCGCGCGCTCCTTCGCCCTGGCGCTTGATGACGATGCCCTGAAAAACCTGGATACGGCTACGGGTCCCTTCAACAACCTGGAAGTGCACCTTTACGGTGTCTCCGGCTTTAAACTGCGGGATACCCTTGCGCAGTTGCTGTTCTTCTAGTCTGGCTATGGTCGGATTCATGACTTCTCCCTGCTGGAAACGGCCGCCTCATGCGGCCCCACATCGCCAAATCTGGCGTTTTTTTATATCAGTAGTGCCAAGTTCGAGATTTTAGAGGTTTTTGGGTGGGAATGCAATAAAAGGGGCTATCCCAGCTTCTCCCGCCGCCATTTCTCGATCTCGGCGTGGTTACCCGATAACAACACTTCCGGCACCTTCCAGCCGCGAAAATCGGCTGGTTTGGTGTAGTGGGGATATTCGAGCTTGCCGCCCAGTTCCTCGGAAAAGGACTCAAATATGGCGCTTTCCTCACTGCCCAGCGCCCCGGGAAGGCGTCTGGCCACGGCGTCCATGAGCACCATCGCCGGCAGCTCGCCCCCGCTTACAACATAATCGCCGATGGATATCTCACCGGTTGCCATGTGCTCTAAGACCCGCTCGTCGAAACCCTCGTAACGGCCACAGAGCAATGTGAACGCTTCTAGCTCCGCCAGTTCGCCCAGGAGCTTTTCATCAAGACGCTGTCCTCGTGGTGACAGCAGAAAAACCGGCTGACTTTCCCTGATCGAGGCGCAATCGCTGCCATACACGCCCTCGAGCGCCGCACAGACCGCGTCCACCCTAAGCACCATGCCGGCGCCGCCGCCGCACGGCGTGTCATCGACCTGGTTATGCTTTAAGGGAGTGTAGTCACGGTAGTTGAAAAGCCGTGCATCAAGATTTCCCGCCTGAACCGCGTTGGTAATATGGCGCTGGTCGAAAAACCAGTTGAACCACTCGGGGAAGAGCGTGAAGACGTCGACCCTCATCCAGGATCACCCGAGAAAGCCTTCGATTATGTCGATACGCTGTCCGTCCACATCGACCCTTTTAACCACCTGGCTGATAAAAGGTATGAGAAGTAAAGGGTGATCTTCACCCGGATCGACCTCGATGTAAGGATTTGCCTTCACCGATTCGGCCAGCTTCGTGACCGTACCCAATAACTTTTCACCCTCGTAGACAAGGCAACCCTCGATCTGGAACGCGTAGTACGCTCCATCATCGAGGGGAGGGATTTCCTCGCCGGGCAAAAAAAGGGACGCTCCGAACAACGGCTCCGCCTCGCTGCGGGAATTATATCCCTCAAGCATGATCAGCGGCCCCCGGTCTGATATACGGGAGGCCGCTATCTTCATTTTCACACGCTCTGTTTCACGCTTGCGCATGACATAAAGCTCCGAACCTTCGGAAAAACGCTCTTCCCTGTCGGTGAGCGGCTTGACCAGCATCTCACCCTGGTTCCCGTGGATACGTTTGATCATGCCCACCAGAACCCATTCAGGTACGCTCCTCAACAGGAATCACCCATCAAAGCAGAGATCCGGATCTCGGATTTATTTCGGTTGTCAGCTTCAGTCGACTATCTCGACTATGGCCCGTTTACCGTTCTTGACCGCGCTGGCTTTTACGATGGTCCTCAGCGCGCGGGCGATGCGGCCCTGCTTGCCGATTACCTTGCCGATATCATCCTTGGCCACCGTAAGCTCTAGCACAACTGTCGTGTCAGTCACGGTTTCCTGAACCTTGACCTCGTCAGGTTTGTCAACTAGAGCCATGGCCAGATATTCAAGTAACTCTTTCACTTTCTACCTCCATTTGCACTCGACCGGATTCAACTTCAAGAGATCCCCTTTACCGCCAACAGCTTGGAGACGGTCTGCGTCGGCTGGGCCCCCTTTGCCAACCAGTCGCGTGCCTTGTCTTCATCAACCTCGATGAGAGAAGGCTCTTCCAGCGGGTTGTAACGCCCGATGTTCTCTATTATCTTGCCGTCCCTCGGGGAGCGGGAATCGGCCACAACAATACGGTAGATAGGCTTCTTCTTCCTTCCAACCCTGCTGAGTCTTATCTTTACCGCCATATAATCACCTCCTCGTTTTCATTCATGTTGTCATGCTATTTCCGCGGAGATTCTTCGTCGCTGAAGCTCCTCAGAATGACAATGCGTTTGTCATCCTGAGCCGCAGGCGAAGGATCTCAATCTGAGACCAGGATTCTTCGTCGCTCCGCTCCTCAGAATGACATACTGTTGGTGCTCCTCAGAATGACATACTGTTGGTGCTCCTCAGAATGACAATTTTTTATAATCCGCCGCGAAGCATCTCGGGCGGGATATTTGGCATGCCCTTGCCACCCTTGCCGCTCGCCATCTGTTTCATCAGCTTCTGCATCTGTTTGAACCTGCTGATGAGCTGGTTGACGGACTGAACGTTGGTGCCACTGCCGGCGGCGATTCGCTTACGACGGCTGCCGTTGATGATATCCGGCGCCCGTCGCTCCTCAAGGGTCATCGAGCGTATGATGGCCTCGACACGATCGAGCTCATGCTCGTCGATCTGCTGGTTCTTAAGCTGCTTGGGGACACCCGGTATCATGGCCAGCATCCCCGCCAGCGGGCCCATCTTGCGCATGCTCTGCATCTGGTCCAGAAAATCGTCGAAGGTGAAAGTCGCCTTGCGCAGCTTCTCCTCAAGCTCGGCGGCCTTTTTTTCATCGACCGTCTCCTGGGCCTTCTCGATCAGCGTCATCATGTCGCCCATGCCCAGGATGCGACCGGCCATTCTGTCGGGATGAAAATAATCGAAGGAGTCCAGCTTTTCACCCGTGGAGACGAACTTTATCGGTTTGCCGGTTACCGCTTTTACTGAAAGTGCGGCGCCACCGCGGGCGTCACCGTCAAGCTTGGTGAGTATGACCCCATCGAAATTGACCTGCTGCATGAACTGCTCCGCGACGTTTACCGCGTCCTGACCGGTCATGGAATCGAGGACCAGTAGTATGTTGTGCGGTTTTACATCGGCGCGGATACGGACCAGTTCGTCCATCAATTTCTCGTCTATATGAAGTCGGCCGGCTGTATCGATGATGGCCAGGTCGCGTCCGTTGGCGCGGGCGTCTTCAACACCTTTTGCGGCTATCTCAACGGCGTTATTGCTGCCATCGATGGAAAAGACCGGCACGTCGAGCTGTTTGCCGAGCATCTTCAGCTGGTCGACAGCCGCTGGGCGGTAAACGTCGCATGCGACCATCTCCACATTCTTGCCCTGCGCTTTGAGAAAACGCGCCAGCTTGCCGCAGGCGGTGGTCTTACCGCTACCCTGCAGACCTACCATGAGCACGACCGTCGGCGGACGGGGAGAGAAAGTGAGCTTGGTGGAAGCGGCGCCCATCAGGCTACCCAGCTCTTCGTGGACGATCTTGACTACCTGCTGGCCGGGGGTCAGGCTCTCGAGCACGTCCGCGCCCATGGCCCTTTCCTTGACCGCGGCAACGAACTGCTTGACTACCTTGAAGTTGACATCCGCTTCCAGCAGGGCCAGGCGGATCTCCCGCATGGCCTTGTTGATGTCATCCTCGTTTAAGCGTCCCTGTCCTTTAAGACCACCCAGTACGCTCTGCAATTTTTCGGATAATGTATCAAACATCTATCTACCAGTCTGGCGACTGTTCGGGAGGGAAAAAGACAGGAAATTGCATAGCGTCGTTGCGACGCCGCCGCGGGAGATGAAACACGCCGTATCGCCGCACTCCGATATATCCGGCCGCGATCCTGGCATGGTTAATACAAAATCAAACAATCTCACCGCTGCAATCCACTGTCCGCTTTTCGAACTCTCCACAGTCACTGTCCTCGGCAGGGAGCTTTTTGAAGCCGCCAGCCCCTGGAGGCTGTCGTTGTCCCGGTTCGCTCCCGGCACCTTGCGGGCGCGTGCAAAAGCGCCCTTGTACAGCTCTTAATATTAGGAAGTAGCAGGATGAGTGTCAAGCGGAGAGCTGCGGCTAGTCCAGCAGTTCCCTTAGCTGCGCCAGCAAAGTCTGTAATTGATATGGCTTTTGAAGAAACGGATATCCTCTGTCCTGGATTGCCTGCTGACCGCCAATATCGCTATAACCACTGGCAAGTAGAACCTTGAGTCCCGGTTTCTCCTCGAGCAGGTGATCGACGAGGGCGACTCCGTTCTCTTTAGGCAGAATCACGTCGCTGAAGACGAGGTCGAAATTTCCCTGCTGGTTTTTAAATATCGCCGTAGCCTCCTCCGCGTCGGCTGCAACCGTCACCGAGTAGCCATTCCGGGCTAACATCTTTTCCGCCAATTCCCTGACGACTCCCTCGTCCTCGACGAGCAATATTCTTTCGCCGTGACCATGTAATTGCTGAACAGGGATATTCTCAGTTTCGTCTATGCCGGCCTGAAGGGGCAGCGCCGGCAGAAAAATGCTAAAAATTGTGCCCCGATCGAGAGTGCTATCCACATCTATCCACCCTCCATGCTGGGTGATGATCCCGTAAACGACCGAAAGGCCGAGGCCGGTTCCATAGGCTGCGGCCTTCGTCGTGAAAAAGGGCTCGAATATGCGAGAAACGGTCTCGGCATCCATGCCGCAACCCGAATCTTCAATCTGCATGCGGACAAATTCACCGGGTTGTGAGCCGGAATGGGTTTTAACATACTCACCGTTTACAGGAAAATTTTCAGTCCTGATGGTGATCTCGCCGCCTCCGGGCATCGCGTCCCTGGCATTGACAACCAGGTTCATGATTACCTGCTCGATGTGTGAGGCGTCGGCGTTGATCGTCCAGAGTTTGTCTTCGAGATGCATGACCAGCCGATACTGTTCACCGATCAGGCGCCCGAGCATCTTGAGCAGATCCATTATGACGGTATTTAGGCTGACGGGTTTCGGGTGCATGGGTTCCCGGCGACTGAATAACAGCAGCTGCCGCGCCAGGTTAGCCGCTCGATCCGAAGAACGACGCGCTTCCTGAAGCTCCTTGTAAGCCGATGATTCTTTACTCAGATCAAGCATGGCGAGGTCGGTGTAACCCTCGATCGCGGTCAGGTAGTTGTTGAAGTCATGTGCCACGCCACCGGCCAGAAGGCCGATGCTCTCAAGTTTCTGCGACTGGCGCAGCTGTTCCTCCAACCGTTGGTGCTCGGTCATGTCGTGAAGTATTCCCCTGATAGCCACAATTTCACCATCGTAGTTCAGCATCGACGTTAATGAAGCCGAAAGATGCAGAATTTCTCCACCCTTGCTCCGAAAATCCAGATCATAATTTTTCAGATATCCTTGACGCTGAAGGCTTTCGAGCATCTTCTTCCGGTCTTCCGGGTGTTCATAAACCGCCTCGGCAATGTTAACCTCAAGCAGCTCTTCCTTGGAGCCGTAGCCAAGCAGTTCGATGCCGGCGGTGTTGATGTCCAGGATCTCGCCTGCGTGGGAAGTTATGATCACCGTGTCCTTCGAGTCCTCGAACAGGGTACGGTAATCCTCTTCACTTTGCTGTACGGCTTCCTCGGATTGTTTGCGGTAAGTGATATTTTGGGCGGTTCCGCGCAGCCCCACTATCTTGCCGTCTGCATCACGCTTGGCTTCACCGCGGGCAGAGATCCATCTGGTTGTGGATGTTGGCTGGACAAGCTCCAGATCAAGCTCGTATCGCGTTCCATCCTCCATGGCTTTTTTCACTACGGCATCAAGCCGCTCGATGCTTTCCGGGGTATATGCCTTAAGATGTTCTTCGTAGCCGATCGGAGGCGAACCGATTTCGATGCCAAAAACCCGGTAATACTCGTCCGACCAGTAAATGGTGTCCGCGATCGCGTCCCAATCCCAGCTGCCGATCTGGGCCAGGTGCTGGGCTTCCTTGAAACCGGCTTCGCTTATTTGTAAATCCTGTTCCGTTTGCCTGCGCTCGGTGATGTGGCAGATATATAATGCGCACTCTCATCCGGCCAGACCGCGCGGTACTCCGACTCGTACTGCACATCCTGCTCCATGGTCCGAGCCAGTGCTGCTTTAATCGTCTCCCGGTCGTCAGGATGTATCGCTTCGAAGAACTCCTCTGCGGACCCAGTGAACGTCGCGGGGTTGATGCCCAGAAGATGACAAGCCTGGTCGTCAAAATGGCGTTTGTTCTCGATGATATCCCAGTGCCATACCCCCATGTCGGCTGACCGTAGCGCAAGGTCGAGCCGCGCCTGGTTCTCGCGCAACGTATTCTCCGCCCGCCTGCGCTCGGTGATATCAGCAAAAACCACAACTCCGCCCACGGTCTTATTGTTTTCAAGCATGGGTGTAATAACGTATTCGACTGGAATGGAAGTGGCGTCTTTTCGCTGAAATACATCTTCCGCCTCCCGATAAGGCACTCCTTCGGCCACGGCATTGTAGATGGTGCACTGTTCAGCGAGGTGGGGAGTTCCATCAGCTTTCTGGTAGTGAAAGGTTTCGTGCGAGCGACAGTTCAGCAGCTCTTCTATTTTGTAGTCGAGCATATTTGCAGCAGACGGATTGACGAAGGTCACCCGGCCCTCCATATCGAGGCCAAATATTCCTTCGCCGGCTGAATTGAGGACCATCTCGTTTTTGTAACTTGCCCGCCTGAGCTCATCAGCCGTCCGCATGTTTTCGGTGATGTCGTGCGTGAAAACAGTTACTCCGACAATCGAGTCGTTTTGAACAACAGGATTCCAGAAAAGCTCGTAATAGATATCCGGTTCGGGTTGGTGCTGAACTTCAGTAAAGGCTTCTCCCTGCAGCGCACGGTCAATACTTTGTTTCGCCGACTCTCTTAATTCCGGTATCGTCATGCATCCAAGCAGATTCATTCCAACTGAAATATCAGCATCCCATACTTTTTTCATTTCCTTTCGATGCTTGTCATTGAACGCGGTATAACAATAATTCTTGTCTAATGAGAAAATAATGATTTCCCTGGAACTGTTCATGATTGCAGTCAGCAGAGCATGTTGATCTTGCAACTGTTGTTCCGCTCGCTTGCGCTCGGCCCGCATGCGTATCGCGGTGATGCCGAAGGCCAGATCGCTTGCCAGCTCATTCAGGATTTCGGTTTCATTGTCATCAAATGCGTCTGGCTCAGCAGCATAGATACTCAGGACTCCAAATGCCCGTCCTTCGCTGACGAGCGGCAAAGAAATCGATGCCTGATAGCCGCGCCGCAGGGCCTCCTCCCGCCAGGGAGCATAGGAAGGATCCGTATGGATATTGCGCGCCAGGCACGGCTTCCCGGTGCGGAACGCGGTCCCGCTGGGTCCGCGACCGCGTTCGTTATCGGCCCAGGTGAGTCTGGCGGATTCGATATATCCCGAATCAAAGCCTGCATGAGCCATTGGCCGCAAGGTCCTGACCTCGTCCTGCTCCGCATACGCGACCCATGCCATGCAGTAGCTTCCCACCTCGACGGCAATCCTGCAGACCTCGTTCAACAGCACTGCCTCATCAGTGATTCGAATCAGTGCCTGATTGCTGCTGCTCAGCATCCGCAGCGTTAGATTGACCCTGGCAAGCTCCACCTCCGCTTTTTTGAGCTCGGAGATGTCGCGGGCCGCCGCAAAGATGCCAGCTATATCGCCGGAATCGTCCTTATAAAGTGAAGCGTTATAAAGAACCGGGGTTACATGGCCATCCAGCCGCCTGATCCCCAGCTGATAATCCTGCACCAGACCTTCCTTAAAGACCTTTTGATATCCCACCCGCGCTTTTTCGGGCTCAGAGAAGTAGTCTGCAAAATTGGTGCCGATAAGCTTTTCTCTGGAATAACCAGTTATTTTTTCCGTCGCCTGGTTGACGTCGGTGATCTTGCCGTCGCGGCTGATGGTTACAAGCGGGTCGAGGCTCGCGTCAATCAGGCTGCGGTTATATGCATTGGCCGACCTGATTGACTCTTCTGCTTTTTTGCGATCGGTAATATCCTGGACTATCCCTACAGAGCGAAGGGGCTTGCCCTCAGCGTCATAAAAGGTTTCACATTGCTCGTGAACGTATTTTATCCGGCCGTCGGAAAACAGGAGGCGATGTTCGATGGTATAGGGGACCCGGGTTTTGAGGGAGTTAGTATAGGCAAAATTAACAGCCTCCCGGTCCTCGGGATGGATGGTGTCCAAAAATGCATCGTAGGAGGCGCCGAAATTTTTCGGATCGATCTCGAAAATCCGGTATATCTCGTCGGACCAGGTGAGAGCGTTGTTGACGGTATCCAATTCCCAACTGCCGATATGGGCGATGCGCTGGGCCTCATTGAGACGGGCTGCTGTTTCTTTCAGGGCTTCTTCCGCCTGTTTGCTCTCGGTGTTATCGATAAAAATTACAAGATTTCTATCACCTATTGATGAGAAGCTGAACTGGATATCGCGTTTCCCGCCATCCTTGCAGGTGACTGTAGCTTCCAAAGGCTCGATTTCGCCTTTTTCCTTGACCGCCTTCGCAATCCTGGCCGACCACTGGAATTTTATTTCCTGCCGATATCGCTCATCCGGATATGCCAGGGGCCACCATGAGGAAACATCGGGAATATCTTCGATCGTATAGCCGAAAAGATCCGTGAACTTCGTGTTTACAAGAAGTACCTGCTCTTCGGGGCCCGTTGAAACTATCATGGCGATCGGTGAATTTTCAACGAGCCTCACAAAGTATTCGTCCTGTTGACCCGTCGTTTCGTTGATTTCCGTTTTTATCAGCTCCCAGTGCCGTCAGAGGTTTGTATGCCCGGTAAAACCGCCAATAACCCCGTTTACAGCCAGGGTCTTTATTTAGTGCTCTCCAACATATGCATCTTCCATGTTTCCGGGAAAATTAACCCTTTTTTCGGGAAGTCAGGCAAGAAACACTGCAGGAAAAATACGGGGGGGCGCGAGGTTCACGATGACTGCAGAGCTGCTAGTTGAAAACTGAGGCCTGGAAGATCAGGAAGACAATGAAGACCAGCACTATCACTGTAATTCCCATGGCCACGGCAATGTCCAGCGCTGCTGAGGTCTCACACTCTCCCCGGCGGATAGACTTGTCGATGGACCAAAATCGCCATGCGGACATGGCGATGATAAATGCGCCCGACAGCATCAGAACTATTCCTGCGACGCCCGAGTAGCGCACGAAGTTATGCTGTTTGGCGGAAATGTCGGCCGAGAGCGCTTCCAGGAACGAGCCGGCCTTTTCGACGACAAAACCGAATGCGAGGAGCGCGATTCCCGTACGGATCCAGGCGAGGAAGGTTCGCTCGTTGGCCAGCTGGGTCGTCAGCCGGCTTAACCGGGTCGGCTTGGTTTTGCCGGATTCGGGCAAGTCACACTTCTGGTTGGAATCAGATGCCATCTTCGCCAAGCCCTCTCCTTGCAGTTCCTGAACGGCCGCCTGGCATAAAGCGGCGCCTTTCTGACAGACATATTCGTCAGGCTTCCAGCAACGCCTTCGCAAAATCCCCGGGATCGAACGGACGCAGGTCTTCCATCTGTTCTCCTACCCCGACCAGCTTGATGGGTAAACCGAGTTCGTGGGAGATGGCGACGGCGATGCCACCTTTCGCGGTACCATCCAGCTTGGTCAGCACGGCGCCTGTCACCTCCACGGCTTCGCCGAATAAGCGTGCCTGGATCAGGCCGTTCTGACCGGTGGTGGCGTCGACGGTAAGCAGGGTCTCGTGGGGAGCGTCGGGTATCTGCTTGGCGACAACGCGCCGGATCTTCTTGAGTTCCTCCATCAGGTTTACCTGGGTATGCAGACGGCCCGCGGTATCGACGATGACAACGTCTATGCCGCGCGATTTCGCCGCCGTAATGGCGTCAAAGACTACCGCTCCGGGGTCGCTGCCGTGTTTCTGGGCGATGACCGGAGCGTCCACCCGCTCTCCCCACACCTGCAGCTGCTCGATGGCCGCCGCGCGGAAGGTGTCGGCAGCAGCCAGCATCACGGTCTTGCCCTCACGTTGCAGATGCCATGCGATCTTGCCGATAGTCGTGGTCTTGCCGGTTCCGTTGACGCCAACCATGAGGATGACCGACGGCTGGTGCGATACATCGATGCGGTAATCGCCTTGCGCGAACATCTCCGTTATAGAGTCCTCAAGCTGGGAGTAGAACTGGTCCTTCCCCAATATCCTGCCATCGTTGGCGGCCTGCTCCATGCGCTCGACTATTGAAACCGTGCTGTTGACGCCGCAGTCGGCGAAAATAAGCGTCTCCTCCAGCTGTTCCCAGAGGTCGGCGTCGATCTTGTCGAACATGATCGCCGACAGATGCTGCTGCATATTCTGACGGCTCTTGGACAGTCCTTCCTTGAAGCGCCTGAGCCAGCCACTCTTTTTTTCCTCTTCCGCATCCGGCTGCGCAGCAGCCAAAGAGGAGCCTTCGACGCCCTTGAATACTTCATGCCAAGTTTTTGTCATACAGATCCTTCGCTTCCTCAGGATGACACTTCTCGTTCAGCGTTCCACATCGTAATTCAATCAGAATTTTAAATAAGAACATTGTCAACTAATCTCACAGGAGTGCGGGATGTTGCCGCAGCGACCTTCTATTCGCGCGCAAAAAGTTCGCGACTGTAAAAAAGTGTATGCGCGAATCGGGGAGCAAGGCAACATCCCGCGCCTGCGCCCCCCACCCTCTAGCTGGCAACCGCCGCCGGCTCGGCCTCTTCATGCGTTATCCCCGCATCGTCGACGCCCGAACCCTCCGGTGCGTCATCGGTGATTTCTTCAGTTGTCTCCTGCGCCTGCCCGGTCGCGACCGTATCTTTCGGCATTTTCCTTGACAAAACCTTTGAGGTTCCGTCCGCGCCCATACTCACGCCATAGAGCACATCGGCCACTTCCATCGTGCGCTTCTGATGCGTTATGACTATGAACTGTGTCCGGTTCTGGTAACGGCGCAGCATCGTCAGCAGACGGTCGATGTTAAGGTCGTCCAGCGCCGCCTCGACTTCGTCCAAGATGTAGAACGGAGCCGGCCTTGCCAGAAAGATCGCAAAAAGGAAAGCGATAGCCACTAAAGAGCGCTCACCACCCGAGAGCAGCGACAGGCTGCGCACTGCTTTGCGCGCGGGCTTTACCGAGATCTCTATGCCGCGGCGGTCGGCCGACGTAGCCGCGGCCAGCTCGTCTGCTTCCTCCTCGGAAAGGCCGGCCCCTTCAGCGGAATCATCATCTTCGATGCCGTCGGTCGCTGACGGCGGATCCACCATTGTCAGTCTACCCTCACCGCCGGGGAACAGTGTTGATACCACGTCCGAAAAATGACGCTTTACCGCCTCGAACGTAGCCGAGAAAGTCGACTCGATGCGATCGGTGAGCTCCTTGATCAGTCCGCTCAGCTCATCGAGGCTCTGCTCCAGATCGGTGCGCTGCTCCTCCATGAACTTCTGACGCTCGAGCATCTCCTCATACTCCTGCTGCGCCAGCGGGTTCACCGGGCCGATCTGCTCGCGCCGCCTGACCAGGCGCTCAATCTGCTCGGCAAAAATATCAAGTTCCTCCGCCGGGGCCGCCTCTTCATCTTCGAGACCCGCGTCGGGAAATTTTTCCTTAAGACCCTTCAGGCGGGCAGACTGCTCGTCGACCTGGTCACGCAGCCTGGTGACGCTGACTTCACGTTCGGTCGAAGCGTCGCTGGCGTGGCTGAGCTGCTGCTGCAGCTGTGCCTCGGCCTGCGAAAGCTCGCGCAGGCCCGCGGACTGGCGTTCGCTTTCTTCCTCACCCTCCCTGAGCTTCTGCTCGACGCCAAGCGACGACTGCTCGTATACCGTATCCAGTTTATCCATGATGACCAGCAGGCGCCCGGTGACAGGTTCGAGTAAACCACATGCGCCCAGCTGGAAAGTATTCGCGGCCAGATCGTGCTCCAGCCGTTCCAGCGCGGGACGGAAACGCTCGATGGTCATGCCGGCGACCCGCTCGCGTTCGCGCACGCGGGCCGCGGAGATCTGGAGTTCAGTCACCTTCTTGGAGAGTTCAAGCCTGGAAGCGACCAGGGTTTCGTTGTCAGCGCCCTCAAAACCGTCCCCGGATACACCTGCCTCGGACAGCGCGCCCTCGGTTTCGGCCAGCCTTGTGTTCGCCTCATCCAGCTCCTCGTCAAGCTTTGCATCCTCAGCTTCAAGGCGTTCGCGGACAGCCTCTTTAAGCTCGACTTCCTGCCCCAGTACCTGGCGCTTGCGCTGGATGCCCGACAGCTCGCCCTCCGCCTCACGCATCCGGGTGGAAACCTCTCGCAGCGAATTCTCCGCCATGGCGCGCCTGGTGTCGAGTTCGGCCAGTCCGGAATCGAGCTGTGCCGCTTTCTGCTCCAGTTGATGGTGATGGACTTCGGCGGCTTCCCGTTCTTCTTCGAGGTGACGCCGTTCGTTGCGATGCTTGAGAACGACTGATGAAGGCGGATCAGCCTTGAAACTGAGTAGCTTTTGACCGGCGTGATAGACCACGCCATCGCGGGTGACCCATGTGCTGCCGTTGGCGGTGTCGTTGAGGTCTCCCGTTTCTTCGACGACGCGCACGCCGGCAAGCAGATCGGCGATTCGGGAATTATCACCGCCGTTTATGTTTATATGGTCGATCAGATAATCCACGCCTTCGCGGCGCGGCTCGTCAGATCCGGCATCACGAGGAAGCAGGAACTCGACACTGCCAAGCTCGGCCTCACGCGCTGCTTTTAAAAGCTGCCCGGCATGCCCTAAGTCCTGTACGCTCAAGGCAAACAGAATCCGGCCCAGCACGGCTGAGACAGCCTGCTCGTAACCGGGCTCGACATCAATCATCTCCACGAGAGCCTTGACGCTGTGCTCCTCGGCGATCTTCTTGGCGGCGGCCGGCAATCCCGAGCGGTCCCGGTCCGCGTCTCCCAAGAATGTGAGCCTGGCCTTGGCGATACGCAGATCCTCGCCCACGCTCCTAAGTTGCGAAACTATCTCCTGCCTGTTTGAGTCCAGCTCGGCGCGTCTTTCGTTCAGACCTGTCAGTTCAGCCTCGGCCGCGGCTGTTATCTTGCGCCGCTCGGCCATCCTGGCCTCTTCGTCCGCAACCTGCTGTTTAAGACCGTCCAGCTCGCGGCGATGCGCCTCGGTTTCACTGATGGCGCCCTCCATGGCTGCCGCAAGCTTCTGCTTGCGCTGTCCGAGATACTCGATCTGATGCGAAAATCGGTCGCGCAGTGCGGTAAGTTCGCCGACCTTGCGTGTCTTTTCCTCGGTCGCCTGACGCCGGCGGTTGATCTCCTCCTCGATCGCGGACAGCTCTGACGTTCTTGCCGACAGCTCTTCCTCGATCTGAGTCAGGCGCGTCGTATCCTCACTGTGCTCGGTCTCGGCACGCTCGAGCTCGACGCGGACCCTTTCCATCTGTCCGCGGAAATTATCCATTTTAGCGCGAGCCCTGCCGGCCGCCTGGACGAGTGTCTCACGTCTCTCCGTGACAGACTCCCGCCTGTGAGAAAGATTTTCCTGCTGGGATTTCAGGCTGTAAAAACGCGCTGCAAGCCGCTTGTGCTCCTGCAGCGAGGCGGATAAAAGCTCTTCGGTGGCGCGCCGCTCCTCGGCGGTCGAAGCCAGTTCGGCCTCAAGTTCCTGCCTGCGAGCGCCGGCGTCGTGCGATGCGTTCTCGGCGGCCTGCAGCTGGGCGGTAAGCTCGGCGAGCTTTCCCTTGATCAACTTTGTGCGCGCTACCGCGATCTGCAGATCAAGCTTGGAGGAACGCTCCGCCGCCGTGGCTTGACGCTTGAGCGGACGCAGATTCGTCTTTAGTTCTTCCTCGATATCAGCCAGACGCAACAGGTTGCGGCGCACGGCTTCCAGCTTGCGCTCGGCGCGATGACGGCGTTTCTTGAACTTGCCCAGGCCGGCAGCCTCCTCAATATGAGAACGGCGCTGGTAGGGCTTGCTCTCGAGGATCGAATCGACCTTGCCCTGGCTGATTATGGAATGGCCATCCCGGCCCAGGCCGGCGTCAGACAGTAACTCGGCGACATCGATAAGCCTGCAGGCTGAACGATTTATGAAATAGGAGCCCTCGCCGTCGCGGTAAAGCCGTCTTGAGACGAGCACTTCGGAAAATTCTATCGGGAGCACACCCCTGCTGTTGTCCAGGAGAATCTCAACCTCGGCCATGCCCGCCGGCGCCATTTTGTCGCTTCCGGAAAAGATGACGTCCTGCATGCTGGCGCCACGCACCGCGGAGGGGCTCTGCTCACCCATCGCCCAGACAACGGCGTCAGCGATGTTGCTCTTTCCACTGCCGTTGGGTCCTACCACCACGGTAATGCCGGGCTCGAACCCGAACTCAACGGGCCGGGCGAATGACTTGAATCCCCTAGCCTTCACAGATTTAAGAAACATGTGTCTCCTTTCTACCCAATGCCGTACATCCGGCTGCCACAACTTTGTCTTCCTGAGCGAGATTCTTCGTCGCTAACGCTCCTCAGATGGCAGTGCTTATTGTCATCCTGAGCCGCAGGCGAAGGATCTTATGAGCAGATTCTTCGGCTTCGCCTCAGAATGACAAATCACTATTCACCATTCCTCGTAAAAACTCTATTCACCATTCCTCGTAAAAACTCTATCTACCATTCCTCGCAAAAATTCTATTTACGATTCCCTGTATGGACGCCAGCCACCATTCCTCGGAAAAAACAAACATATCCCCTGTAACAAAAGAGCCCGCAACCGTCGGGGCTGCGGGCGGCGGGATCAGGAAGGACCTTCCTTCTTTGCCCGCAGTACGTCCAAAGCTTCCTTCGCTGCCTCCTGCTGAGATACCTTCTTTGTGCGGCCACTGCCCCGCCCCAGCACATCTCCTTCAAGAAGCACCTCGGATGTGAACCGGCGTGCGTGCGGTGGTCCATCGACGGCAATGACGTTATAAGTCACCTCGCGTCCAACCTTGGCGACTTCCTCCTGAAGCACGGTCTTGTAATCCACGTGCTCGCTGGCGGCATAGGCTATATGCTCGTCAAACGCCCCAACGACGGCATCGAGGATGTGATCCAGGCCGAACTGCAGGTAAAGGGCTCCGATTAGCGCTTCCACTACCGCGGATAAGACATTGGCGTTCTCGGCCAGCTGGACCACGTTGGCGGCGTCAGCCTCCTCGGCGGATTCAACCAGGCGCCGCGACAGTTCCATGGCTGCGCCGACCATGGAACAGGTGCTGCGGCTGACCACATATGCGCGCACCTTGGCCAGTTCGCCTTCATTATAGTCGGGATAACGCTGGAAGATGGCGGTGCTGATACAGACTCCGAGAATACTGTCGCCCAAAAACTCCAGCCGTTCGTAAGAGAGGGTCCGTTCAGAAGCCCACGAAGAGTGGGTAAATACCTGCCGGGCGAGGTCCGGCTGCAGTTTGTCTGCTAGTTGGGCAAGTGATGCCACAAGTAAACGCTCTGGTATGTATCTCTCCGGGTTTTTATTTGCTGTGGGCCGTCACGAAATCGACGGCGTCTCCCACCGTACGGATCTTCTCTGCATCTTCATCAGAAATCTTGACACCGAACTTGTCTTCCATCTCCATGATCATCTCGACCAGGTCCAGCGAATCCGCATCCAGGTCGCTCTGGAATGAAGCTTCCATTTTGACGTCTTCTTCATCAACGCCCAGCTGATCTACCAGCATCTCTTTTATTTGGTCGAAGATTTCCTCTTTGGTCATGCAGCTGCCTCCGTGACTATTGGTTTCAATTTCGGTTTTTTCCGGGTCTTACTGTCAGCGCCGCTTTGATGTTTTGTTGAATAACGCTGGGAGAAAATCTACCACGATGAGAAGGAAAATTAAAGCGCGGATGTCTATTCGGCGGCCTGCATGGCCGCGATTCGCTCTTCAAGCTTGCTGATCAGCTTCTGTTCTGATGCTCGCGCGGCGATTTTCAGGGCGCTGCCTATTGATTTACGGCTGGAATTGCCATGACATACGACTGCCAGGCCGCGAACACCAAGCAGATAGGCACCCGAGAACTCCTCCGTATCGATGCTCTTTTTGAAATCCCCCAGCTCCTTCTTGAGAAGCAATCCCCCGAGTCTGGCGGTGAAACTCCGCATGGCTGCCTTCTTGACCTGCTCGACAATCAGCGACGATGTGCTCTCCATAAGCTTTAAGCTCACGTTGCCGGTAAAGCCGTCGGTGACGACCACGTCCACCACGTTACGCACAATATCGCCCCCCTCGACATTGCCGTAGAAATTCAGGAATGACGACTCCGCCATCAGGCGATGGGCTTCGAGAACCAGATCGTCCCCCTTGATCGACTCCTCGCCGATGGACAACAGCCCGACCGATGGATCGCGTACATCCAGCACATCCTGGGCGAATATGCTTGCCATATTGGCGAATTCGAGCAGATGTAGTGGTCTTACGGTGGAATTGGCACCCACGTCGATGAAGATAGTGGGCTTGTTCGGAGTCGGCAGAACCGCGCATAGACCCGGTCGCTTGAGCCCCCTGATGCGCTTTAGGTTCAGCATCGCCGCGGCCAGAATGGCACCGGTATTCCCTGCCGAGACGACTCCATCGGCCCTGCCTTCGGCGACTTCGCGGCACGCGACCACGAGAGACGAGTCCTTCTTGGTGCGGACGGCCTTGGTGGGCTCTTCATCGAAGCCGATGACTTCTGACGCGATCACGATATCAACATATTTCCTGCTGCGTGGATCAGCTTTGGCAAGGCAGCGTTCGATGTCGGCCGCATGCCCTACAAGCAGGACTCTCAACGACGGGCTCGCAACCAAAGCCGCGCCAAGAACGACTTCTTCGGGCGCAAAATCGCCGCCCATCGCGTCCAGGGCGATGACTGTCTGCGTGCCTGTCTTTGATATATAGGGGGTCATTTCCATAAGAACCTCACCGGTTCCGGGCAATTTGTAACCTGAACACAGCGGTTGACTTCCAAAGCCTTCATCGTTGGCATAAAGTATAATATGATTTCAGCCATGAATTGTGACAAACACGAAGTGGAGGGATCGGGGAGTTTGCCCAGATTAGCATACCTTATCATAACCATGGGTTGTTTTATTACGGCCATATCCCTGTATTTCTCCGGATATCACGGATACAGCGGCCTGATGGCGGCAATCGGACTTGCCGCCGCGATCAACGTAAAGTAGACGGCTGCGTGCGACATTTATCTCATAGGCGGTAAAATTCGAAGCCGTTTGCGGGCGCGGCAACCGTTTTGGATCGCATGTCAGGAAAAACCACTGACCCATCCGGCTGGAGACTCAATGCATCGGAACTGCCACCGATGACACCAGTTCAGCCATTTCCTCCCGGAGCTTGTCCAGCGAAAAATGTTTGCGGCCGATCTCAAAATTGCGGTCGACCATCTCCTCCATCAGGGGCGGATATTCCATCAGTTTGATGGCCCGCTCAACCGCATGACCCTCCAGAGACAGGAACTGAAACCCGTATTTTCTGAGCTCATCCAGCACGGGATAATCTGCCACCAGCAGGAGCTTGCGGTGGACGATCGATTCAAGCACGGGATTGCCGAACCCCTCGCGGGAGCTGGGGAAAGTCACCATTTCGCAACAGGCGTAAGCGTCACGGACGTCGTAGCATGATTTGGCCCCCGGTTCATTCCTGATCCTTCCCAGCCACTCCGGGACATGAAATACCTCGACTGCCGAATTGCGACACATCCGGCCGAACTCTCCGTGATAATCCTCCTCGCAGGAGCCGGTGACCACAAGTCGCGCCGGCCTGCCGCTGGCTGCGGCGAAGTCTTCCACGAACTGGATGGACCGCCCGATTCCCTTGCGCTCGATGGCCCGGGTCGGCTGCAGGAACATGACCTCCCCATTTTTCAGACCTAGATCCGCGCGCAGGGAGCTGTTGAAATCGTCCACCTGCCTGGGAGAATTGAAATCGAAGCAATTACGAATGCATTTTGCGGCAACGCCAGTCCTTTCGTAAAGCTCCTCACGGCTCTTTTCATTGATCGTGACATGCACGATGTGAGGCAGCGACGCCGGAAAATGGCTGGCCAGGATATCCTCAAAGTGGCACTTCGAAAACCTGGGATTCTGCCAGTAGAAATCGTGATGCACCGCGATGCAGGGAATGCCGTGTTCATCAATATAACGGCAGAGGACTACCGACAGGGGGATGTTCAGAGGCAGGGAAAAGACATTTTCGACGATGATGATGTCGGGCCCGATCTCGTCCAGTACCGCGCTGATAGAGCCTTCGATTGACTGCGAGATTCGTTCAAACTCGAGGTCGGCCTGGCGCGTGTCCGGCTCATCACAAAAAACTGCGCTTGTAAATGACTGGATCTCGGGATCGTCGTGGTTGAGTTCCGGTATTACATGGTCGTATACTTCGGGGATAGGAATATAGCCGGCTACCCGGTGTACCTCACACCCCCATTTCTCGAACACATTGATCCATTTCTCCGCCTCTGTAGAAACCCCGTCCAGAGCCTTGAGGCGAAAGGAGACAAATACAACTTTCGTCAATCTTGTTCCCCCGGTCGAATGCGCTTTTTGGCCATAATATGATGCCTGTTATACATAAGTATATTTTTATAGCCCGAATCATACAATGATGAGTTAATCGGTAGGAAATTAGAGTCGTACCGCTCTCAAGGTTTTTACCGCAGTGGTCGATTAAACACGTGTAAGAAACACTGTGGGTAAGAGAGACCAGCCCCAGCCCCGCCAACTGATAGGTTGATACCGGCCGGAGCCTCCCGTTTTCCGCAAACGGACACTAAGTTTCTTGGAAAACAAAACAGCCTTCATCCTCCAAAAAAGGAAGCCGGGTCAGCTTCCTTTTTTGTTGCTCAGACTTCCCGCTCTTCCAGCTTTGTTTTCGCGTACAGACGTTTGACCTCGTGGGGGTCGAAGACGCCTGCGCCATACTTCTGTGTATTAGCCGCACCGCAGGCGACACCCTGTCTGAGGCATTCCGCGGGACTCTTGCCCGAAAGTTTCGCCGACACATATCCCGCCAGGAAGGCATCTCCAGAGCCGACAGTGCTGATCGGGTCGAGTGGAGGCGCCTGAACCTTATAGACGGTCTGCCTGCCGTCTCCTTCATCCAGGTAAGCATAACAACCGCGTGAATGAGTGATGATGCCTGAACCCGAGCCCATGCGGCTCAGCTGTTGGGTCGCCTGGAAGAAATCCTCGTCATCGCCAAACTCGTGGCCGATGAGCGCCTCGGCCTCGAAAATGTTCGGCGAAACCAGCCCCGGGCCGGCCTTTATAGCCAGACGCAGTGGCTCACCGGCGGTATCGAGCACTGTCAGGGCCTCACTTGATTTCAGCGCGCCTACAAGCTCTTTGTAAAAAGAATCCTTTACCTTGCGGGGAAGAGAGCCGGCAAGAATAACGACGTCCGCCCCCTTGGCGATATAGGTGAATTTCTCCATGAAGGCGTGCAGCTCACGCGCCGTCACAACCGGGCCATACTCATTGACCTCGGTCTGAGTATTGCTGGTCGGATCGATGATGGCGGTCGATGTTCGCGACTCGCCGCGGATGCGGACGAAATCGTTGAGAATTCCTTCGGTGGTCAGATCCTCGACGATCCTTATACCCGTTTTGCCTCCTGCGAGGCCGATGGCTATCACGGGTTGTCCCAGGGCTTTCAATGCCCTGGCGATATTGACGCCCTTGCCACCGGGCAGAGTCAGACTTTCGCTGGCCCGGTGACGGAATCCCGCCTGAAAATTGGGAACTGTCAGCGTGCGGTCAAGCGCGGCGTTCAGAGTTACTGTAACGATCATCCAGACAACCTCCAGCGCGGGAAAAAGTTATCCCGGTACTATTGCGGCTAAAACAAGATTGAAAACTGAGTGCACGTAATATGTGATCCTGTCCCTGTATCCCGGCTCCGGTATATCTTCCGTGGCTATCAGGTATGAACTCCCGAGCAGTCTGCCGCCATCGTATGCCTCCACGATCCCGATCTTGTCGCCCTTGTGAAGTGGCAGCTCCACGTCCTCGGGAAGAGTAAGTTGATGCACCACATTATCTTTCACGTAGACTGTCCTGACAAGTTCGTCCGATGAAGCCAGCTCCATCTTTCTTCCCCACTCAAACGGGATATCGATGGACGCATAATTGGTGCCCCCCTCAATAACTGTCCGTTGCTGGTAACTGTCAAACCCGAAGCGCACCAGGCTCACGACTTCCGAGTCACGCTGGGATAACGAGGGGCCGCCCAGATAGGCGAGAATCAGGTTTACTCCATTCTCGCTTGCAGAGATGACGATGCACTGGCCTGCGTTATCGGTGTATCCGGTCTTTATGCCGTTGATGAAGGGATATTGCTCAAGCAGATGGTTATGGTTTGTGAGACTGCGGCCGAACGGCTGACCAGTCCACGGGATCGTGGCATACGGGCTCTTGACGATCTCGCGGACCAGCGGAAACTTCATCAGCTCGGTTCCCAGCCGGACAAAATCGGCGGCCGATGTATAATGCGCGGGGTCATCGAGGCCATGGGGATTGGCGAAGTGGGTATTCTTCATCCCCAGCTCGGCTGCGCGCTTGTTCATCTTGTCCACGAAGGCCTCGACGGTGCCCGACTGGAATTCGGCAAGCGCGGTCGCCGTGTCGTTGCCGCTTTGCACGAGCATGCCGGTCAGCATCTCCTTGACTGTGAGTTTCTCCCCGGCGGTAAGCCAGACGGACGATTCTCCGACCTCCGCGGCACGCTGGCTGGTAGTGACCATCGCATTGAGATCCTTGATGTTCTCCATGGTAAGCAGAGCCGTCATCATCTTGGTCGTGCTTGCCATCGGTATGGGCTCATCGGGGTTCAGACTATAGAGGACCTTGCCCGTGTCGGCGTTTATGAGCACAGCAGCCCTGGCGCTGACGCCCGGGGGCGGCGGGCTTTCCTGGGCCCAGGCCCTTGGCGCGTATACGGAGAGGCCAAGCGTTATCGTCAGGACAAGCAGTAGTATTATTCTGATTCGTAAATTCTTCATAAGCGTGGACTGCTGAGCGGACCGCCCATCTTAAGGTATTGCCAGCCTGATGCCGGCAGTCAGGTGCTGTGGATCGATATTGGGGTTGAGCTTCTGGATCTCGCTGATGGAAGTGTCGTATTTACGGGCGATACTGTAGAAACTGTCGCCGTCCTGGACCACGTGGTTCCTGGTAGCGGTAGCCGGAGTGGCTTGTGCTGATGCCGATTCGCCCGATGATGCGATGGCTGTATCGCCGGTTTCGGCAGCTTCCGAAGAGCCACCGCCGATGATGCCGGTATTGGCCGTGATTATTCCCATGGTAAACAGGGCGACAGCCAAAGCTGCGATGGCCAGAGCTTTGATGATTTTTGATTCGATCTGGTAATTCAAATGCACTCCTCCGCTAAAAGAAGTATCACTCGCTGACGTGCGATTAACTCCGGACCTGCCAGAGCTGTGCGCGCATCCGCGCTGCAGCCTTGCCTGCGGCACCGGCGTAATCTTCTCCGCTTCCAGCGTAGATTATACTACGGGAAGCGGTCACGAGCGCACCCAGGCCGCGTGAATCGAATGCTGGAGCGACTTCGGCCGGGCCAGCGCCCTGGGCTCCATAGCCGGGAAGCAGCAGGATGGCTTTCGGCAACAGTGCGCGAAGTCGAGCCAGGGCTACGGGCTCTGTAGCGCCGACGACCGCCCCCACGCTGCTGTAACCTTCTTTACCGATGAGATCCCGGCCCCATCCGTCCACCATTCCCGCCAGGTGTTCATGCCATAGCTCGCCGGATTCAAGGCGCAGGTCCTGTAACTGGGCGGCGCCCGCATTCGATGTCCTGACCAGAATGAAGATCCCCTTGCCGTATTTGCCGCAGTCGTTTATGAAAGGTTCGATGCCGTCGCCGCCGAAAAGCGGATTGACCGTGAGCGCGTCGATCTCCAGGCTGTTGAGTCTGCCGTCCAGTCCATCCGGCGCTCCGAGAAAAGCAGATGAATATGCGCCGGCGGAGATGCCGATGTCGCCGCGTTTGGCGTCGGCGATAACGATGAGGCCGGCTTTGGAAGCTTTTTTCACAAGATGCCGAAAAGCCCTGAAGCCTGGAGCGCTGTATTGCTCAAAGCATGCAAGCTGCAGTTTGACGGCCACTGCGTGAGGCGCAACAGCGTCGATTACGTCCGCGCAGAACTCCTCCAGGCACGCCGCGGCCTCCTTGCGCCCGCAACCACAGCCTGAGGGCTCGAGTGCACGGTAACGCTCGAGCAGATGTTTCGGCATGCGGTCGATGCGCGGGTCGAGCCCCACGCATACCTGGGACTGTTTACCGAGTATCGCCGCGCTTAGCCTGTCAGCGAAATTTGAGGTCATATCTGCTCATTTAGTTGATCTTCCTGCTAGCCGAATTATATCGATGTCGAGCGACTCGCGCTCTATTCCTGCTTCACAAACAGGCATTCACCGTCCGCACACAGCCTGTTTCCCTCTACTGTGAATATGGTTCGCTTTCCTATCTGCTCGTTTGGGCTGTCGAGATTGATCTCGTTGTCCTTAATCCGGTACTGGCTCTCGAATGTGTCTTGCCTGTCCGTGCCAGCGCGCTTCACGTTCAGCGAATAGGTCCCATCGTCTTTGAGCTCATAGCAATAACTCGAACCGGCCGAGTTGCTGCAATACGTGCCGACGACCTGCGCGTATGGACTCGCCTTTAGAAAGAAATACCAGGCGAGTAATGCCGAAATCAATGCGACAATGGCAATCATTCCGTATAGATATTTTCTCTCAATTTCCATAATTGTTCATCCTGTCCAGGACAAGCCGTTATTTATCGCAAAAAGGATCAACTTACCAGAACACGAATTCCATGCTGCCGATGATGACGTCTTCTCCCGAGACAGCGCCGGCCGCGCGCAGGGCCTCGCTGACGCCCAGCTTCTCAAGGCGCTCCTGGAGATAAGCTACCGCCTCCTCATTTTCGAAATCCGTACGGGCCACGATACGCTCAACCGCCGGACCCATGACACGGTATATGCTGTCTTCTTCCACTATTTCCCAGTGGTCCCCTGCCGCCGGCCTGTAGGTGATATGGCCGCCAGGCTCGCTTGCCTGAAGGACCGGCTGCCTGTCCCAGGAACGCTGCAGCAGGTCATAGGCACGTCTTATCAACAGGTTGATACCCGCTCCGGTCGCCGCGGAGATGGCAATGATTGCCGAGGAACCGTCGACCTGATCCGGGTCACCGTCAGCCATTTCCATGAGCCAGGCGAAAGCAGGGTCTCCCGAGCGGCAACGGCGGGCGATCTCATCAGCCAGCATAGCGACCACCTTTTTTACAACATCTTCAGGTTCCAGGTCAACCTTGTTGAGGGCGATGAACTGGGTTTTGGCCGCCAGCTCGGGGCTGAACCCGCTCAGCTCCCTGTTGATGGATATAAAGTTATCGACCGGCTCCTTGCCGTAGTACCCGGTAACATCGACCAGGTGGATGAGCAGACCCGTCCGCTCCAGATGCATGAGGAACTCATCACCCAGGCCCACACCCTCACTGGCGCCCTCGAGCAGTCCCGGTATGTCGGCAACTGTGAACTGATTATGTCCGTCGGGGTCTTCGACCGTACCAAGCATGGGGGCTACCGTGGTAAACGGGTAATCGGCCACCTTGGGTTTGGCGTGGGATATGCGCCTGAGCAGGGAAGATTTGCCGGCATTGGGGAATCCCAGCAGACCGGCGTCAGCCAGGAGTTTAAGCTCCATGTTCACGGTGAGCTCTTCACCCGGAAGACCCAATTCCGCGAACCGCGGCGTCCGGCGCGTCGAAGTAACAAACCGCGCATTCCCTTTTCCCGCATCACCGCCGCGAACAGCCAGAAAACGCTGCCCTTCGACGGTAAGGTCGGCCACGAGTTCGTCACCCACGGTGATCTGCGTACCGCAGGGAACCTCGATGATCAGGTCCTCCCCACGCTTGCCATGTCTTTTTGCGCCCTCACCAGGCCTGCCCTTGCCGGCCTTAAAATGCCGCTGCCGCTGGAAATAGGTCAGGTCTCGTAATCGCCTTGAAGCAATCAGGATGACATCGCCGCCGTCTCCCCCGTCGCCGCCATCCGGCCCGCCCTTGGGTACGAACTTCTCCCGCCGGAAACTGACGCAGCCGTTACCGCCTTTCCCCGCGAGCAATTCAATTGTGGCGCGATCATAAAACATCTAGATCAAGTAGGTCCTTCGCTTCGCTTAAGGATGACAGATAACATACTTTGCCCAGGAGACGCCTGATGTGTCGCCTGACTGATAAAAACAAAAAAGCCGCCCAATCAGGCGGCTTAAAAATATCCCAAATTGCTGCGATTTAACACCCTAGGAGAGCTCCTCCGGAATGACGCTGATAGTCCTGACCGCGCCGCGCGAGAAGACGACCCTGCCGGTTACCGTGGCGAATATCGTATCGTCGCCACCGATGCCGGCGCCTGAACCCGGCTTGAAGCGGGTGCCACGCTGCCTGACGATGATCGATCCGGCCGATATAACCTGGCCGCCAAAGCTCTTGCAACCCAGCCGCTGTGCATGCGAGTCGCGCCCGTTCCGGCTTGTTCCCGAACCTTTTTTATGCGCCATCTGTCTCCACCTTCTTCTTGCCTGCGGTGATAGTCTGAATCGTGATTTTGGAAAGACGGCTACGATGCCCGTTGTTCCGGCGATAACCTTTTTTGGCCTTATATTTGAACACGCGGATCTTTTTACCCAGCAGGTGCTCTTCCACCTTGGCCTTGACCTTGGCGCCCTTGAGCTGGGCGGCCGTAACAGCCGGACTGTCCCCGCCGATCAGCACGGGAACGAGGGTCATCGACTGGCCTTCGTCCATATCGAGACGATCGACCAGAAGCTCTTCGCCCTTTTCGACCTTGTATTGTTTTCCGCAAAGTTCGATTACCGCGTACATATTCTTGTCCATGTCCGTTTAATTTCTAAAAACCTGTCTGATGTTTCCCGCATCAGCCCGATGTTCGCGCTCTTCGAGCGCAAGGGATCTTTCCCGTAAGCCTCCCCACGAGCCTCACGGATTATAGCAAACCGTGGGGCCAGCGCCAACCTTAAGCGCTGTCCTCCTGGCTGACTCTCCAGTCCTGCCGCTTGGGCACATCGATGTCGCCGTCGCCCCCGGACTGTTTTTCCTCGGTTTTATCCGGCTGATTGTCGTCCATCAGGGTCGCGTAGGCGCAGGTGCGGGTGACACTGTCGATGTGGACTTTCGTGTCCTGTCCCACCAACTTGCTGCCACCGGCGATACTCACGACATAGCCGTCGATCTTGGCGATGGCATCGTCCGGGTTATACATATGAGGCTCTTCGATCCTAAGCCGTACCTCGTCGCCCTCGGCGACCGGCAATGAGGCCCGCTGGATCGCGTCCCTGCTGCCCTCGGCCGAGACTTCAAACGTATCGATGGGGATGGTGTCCAGACCCTCGAAGCTGAAGTATTTATGCGTCTCCTCTTCCAGCTCGCGCAGCTTGGCTCCGCCTTGACCGATAAGCATGGCCGCCACCTTGGGATGGACCTCGACCAGGAAAGCCTCCTGAGGTGAAGTCGCGGCCAGGCGCCGCAGGCGGCGCTCAATGTCGAACGCCATCGTCTCCTCGGATACGATGACGCCCTCCCCCTCGCAGGTAGGACATGTCTTGGTGAGGATGCCCCTCAGGCCGTCGGTCACGTTCTGCCTGGTCATCTCGACCAGCCCCAGCGGTGAGAGTTCGACTATATATGTCTTGGTGCGGTCGGTGTCGAGTTCCTTGCCCAGCGTCTCCAGTACCTGGTGGCGGTTGCGGGGCCGGGCCATATCGATGAAGTCGATGATGATGATTCCACCGATATCGCGCAGGCGCAGCTGACGCACGACCTCCTTGCAAGCCTCGATGTTCGTCTTGACGATCGTATCCTCGAGCCGGGTCTTTCCCACGTAGCGGCCGGTATTGACGTCTATGATCGTCATTGCCTCGGTATATTCGATAACCAGGTAGCCGCCACTGGGAAGGTCGACCCTGCGCTTGAGGGCCTTCTTGATCTCCTCGTCAACGCCGTAGGTCTCCATCAGCGGCTTGCTGCCCTGGTAGAGTTCGACGCGATCGATAAGCTCCGACGAGGTCTTCTTCATGAAGGAGCGTATTCTGTCATATTCCCGCTGCGAATCAACCAGGACCCGCTCGTATGTGTCGTTGAAGAGGTCGCGCATGACTTTCAGGGATACTTCCATCTCTGAATACAGCAGCGACGGGGCCGGTGAGCCCTTGTCGCGTCCCTTGACGGTCTGCCACATCTTCTCGAGGAACTTCAGGTCACCGGCGAGTTCCTTCTTCGTTACGCCTTCGGCGGCCGTGCGGACGATGAGACCCGCCCCCTTGACCTTCAGTTCACGGCACATCTGCCGCAGCCGCTGGCGCTCTTCATCGGACAGCCGGCGCGAGACACCCACGCCGTCACCATCTGTAACATAAACAAGAAAAGTGCCGGGGATCGATAACTGGGTAGTCAGACGCGCGCCCTTGGTTCCCATCGGGTCTTTCACGATCTGGACCAGTATCTCCTGGCTCGAGCGCAACATCTGTGTGATCTTCTTGGGACGCTTGTCGGGATCCTCGTGAACCATGACTTCCTCGACATAGAGGAAACCGTTCTTTTCGAGTCCGATATCCACAAAGGCCGCCTCCATGCCTGGCAACACGTTTTCGACCTTGCCCTTGTAGATGTTGCCGGCCAGCGGCCGACGTCCTTTCCTCTCAACGTAAATCTCGCAAAGCCTTCCATCCTCAAGAATAGCCACCTTGAGTTCGTTCGGCTCCGCGCTCACCAGGATCTGCTTGGCGCGACCTGCCATGTTGCTCAACTGCCTTTCGTTAAAATTTGTAAAAACCGGGCGCCCGCCGCAAAACGGCATGACTCCGGTTCAAACCTTGATAAACTTCCAATTCGCCCGCCTGTCTGTCAAAAAGTCATCAGGCATAGAAAAGAGCGGGCTAAAACTTTTGGGGAATCACCGATCAGCTGACGCCGTCCCCTCAAAGGTCATTATATCCACATGCGGAAACAGTTAAAACCTGGGCCCGCCTAGCGTCTCCTGCCCCTGTATGCCGGACGTCCATGACGGCCGGGCCTTGCCGGGGCTGGTGGCGGCTCATCCCTGATATCGATCGCGGTCCTGACGATGCGTGAAATCTTCAACTCCTCGCCGCTGATGCCAGCCAGCGCCTCGATGATCTCATCGGGCCTGCCCGTGCCTTCAGAGGACACCGCCATATCAAAAGTGATGCCCCACGGTCCACCCTCACTCGCTGACAGTTCGACTTGTGGCACATATTTTTTAATGTCGACTTCCTTGTCGCCCTTGGGCCTCTTTCTCAGCAGGACGATGGCGCTTTCCTCGTTGTAACGTCCGGCCGCCCCGGAAAGCCCGGCGGGCGCGCCGGCAAACTCGATACGATACGAGACCGACTCTACCCTGGAGGCGGACTTGGTGCGGTCAAAGGAAGGACCTACTGATTTGAGCTCCATCCCCTGGGGAAGCTCGCCGCCCAGCTTCTTTGCCAGCTCGGCAAGCGGCGCCCGCTGCTGCAGGGAGAAATCACAGATCTCATCCTCGCCCTCAATGCCTACACCGAGCGGCATTGCCAGGCTCAGCACAGGCTTGGGCCGCATCCCCTGCGTCAACGCAAACTCGAAGCCCGCGCGCCTGATCGCGCGCATCAGACAGCTTAAGGTATCCAGGTGCGCGATAAAGCGCGCCCTGCCCGTTTTGGAAAATCTCATCTGGTAGTTGAAGTTCACGTTGTCATCTCATTTGCATGTGGTCATCCGGATGTCGCCCTCGCAGACACCGCAGTCGGTGCAGTCTCCCCAGCGGCAGTCGAGCGTCACTTGTGCGCGCTCGGCTCTTTTCTTCTCCTCGACGAGGAAGTCCTTGTCCACCCGGGAGTCGATATCATCCCAGGGCAAATCGGCGTCGAGTGTAAAGGAACGGGTCGCTTCCTGCTCGACCGTGCTGCCAATTGCGGCAAAGCCTTTTTCCCAGGCGGTAAAGTCGAACTTCTCGGTCCAGGCGTCGAAACCGGCTCCGGCCCTCCATGCGGCTTCTATCGCATCGGCGGTTACGTCCCGCCCCCGGGCAATCGCGCTCTCCACCATGCCCGGCATAAGATCGTGGACACTCAACTTGATCTGTTTGCGGGGCATGTTGCGCCGCAGGAATTCCTGTTTCTTTTCAAGCTCCTCGCGGCCGTGCATGCCAAACCACTGAAACGGCGTATGCGCCTTGGGCACGAAGCTGGCGACGCTGATGTTTATCTGCACCCGCCCGGCACTGGCGGCCTCGCTGCGTCCGATGCGCCTCGCAGTCGTGGCTATGTCGATTATCCCCTGCAGGTCGGCCTCTGTCTCCGTCGGAAGACCGATCATGAAATATAGCTTGACCGTAGTCCGGCCACCGCGGAATGCCTCCGTTATGGCCTCCTGGATGTCATCACCGGTCACCTGCTTGTTGATGACGTCACGCAGCCGCTGACTGCCGGCCTCGGGAGCGAGTGTGATCGATCCCTTGCGCTGTGACGTCAGACCGAGCAGCTTGATAGCCGCGGGATCGACCCGCAGCGAAGGCAGCGATATGGTGAGGTTCGGATTCGATTGCGCCAGGGCGGCAAGAGTCTCCTGGATGGCACTGTAATCGGTCGTGGAAAGAGAACTGAGCGAGGCTTCCTCGTAGCCGGTGCCGGCCACCATCGCCTTTACGGCGCGGCACACGTCCTCCATCGGCCTTTCACGCACGGGACGGTACCAGTTGCCCGCCATGCAGAAACGGCAGCCGCGGGTGCAACCTCGCATGATCTCAAGCGCTGCCCGGTCGTGTACAGAATGCATGGAAGGCACGATCGGCCGCACGGGGATCAGCTCGTAATCGAGCACATCCGCCACCGCCCGCGTAACCTTACGGGGAAATGCCGGGACGAAGACCCCTTCCATCCGGGACAGTTTTTCGAGAAGTTCCCTGCGGGGTTTCCCCTTCTCCTGCTCACACAACCGTATCAGCCCGGGCATAACCTGCTCACCGTCGCCGATGAGGATAAAATCGAAGAAAGCCGCGATCGGATGCGGGTTGCTGGCGCACGGTCCGCCGGCGAAGACAAGCGGGTCATCATCGGTGCGGTCCTGGTAACGAAGCGGCACTCCCGCCAGATCGAGCATCTCGAGGATGTTCGTATAAGTTAGCTCGTGCTGGAGGGTGATTCCCCAGAAGTCGGCCTCACGCACCGGTTTCCAGCTCTCCAGGGAAAACAGGGGTACGCCCTCGGCCCGCATCAGCCCGGACATGTCGGGCCACGGACAGTAGGCGCGCTCGGCCCAGGCGCCGGTGTGGCTGTTGATAAGCGAGTAGATGATCTGGACCGCCTGGTTGGCGGTGCCGATCTCGTAAACATCGGGGTAGCTCAGTACGACGCGCAGGGAATAATCATCCTTGACGACGCTGCCTACCTCGCCGCCGATATACCGGGCCGGCTTTTCAACGTGTTCCAGCAGAGATTCTATTCTTGTTTCCAAATCATCCTTCGCCGGGGTTCGAACCCGGGAGGTCGCGGCGGCCGCTATCCCCTTAGCTTTTTCAGTTTATCCACCAGCGGGGCCAGTCGCGATGGCGTCACTCGCACCGAACCGTTGAAGTATGTACTGGCTGTTTTTCCCAATGCGCGCGTACCGCTCCATGCGATACCGCTCTTGATCACCCAGCCGGGGCCGGGCATAAAATCCAATAGCTGGCGGGCAATCGCCCTGAGGCCGAGACCGCTGCCGACAACACCGAGAAGCTCAAGCGCGCGCTCCGTGCCCACCGGTTCGCCGTGAGCGGCTGCTATGCGTAAAACCATGCGGGCTTCGTTCATCGTCATCACGGGCATGTCGGCGCCGGGAATTATGAAAAGAGCCCCTACGACGGCGTTCTGCCGCGCCGTGCGGTTGATAATGCCACGACAGGTCTCCTGCCTTAAGGCCGGCAGTTTCGCCGCCAGCGCCACGGCTGCGTCCCCTGCGGCATCTACAACCGCCGCTATCAGCAGATCGGCCGGAACCAGGGCGCCTGGCGCCATACCGACCACGCGGCTGGGCCCTACACCCGGAAATGACAACTCTATACCGGGAGCCTCGGTGAGCACGACAACCGCAGGCAGATCGTTCTTTCCCGCATCAGCAAGACGGCTGTTGAAGACATCGGACGATAGCTCGGCTGGCGAGGCAATGAGAATGATTACGCCTTCACGGTTCCTGAGCGAGCTGCCCGCCAGAGCCTCGTCTTCGCCCAGTTGCATGATTTGCAGTATGCTCTCTTCCAGCCGGGGATCGGAACCCAAGGCCAGCGCACTCTTGACCGCGGCCATCGCCTCACTGTCGGATCCGGCGATAAGCAGCTTCACGGAACCCTCGCTTTGATCGCGGACCTCGTTGACCGCCGAATAAACCTTCATCGGGCTAAGCGGTAGTTTGGGCACGTCTGTACCTCCTGTCTCCCATAAGACGGCTGCGCACGTGAATGCTTTCCAGCAGTCCGATGGCAAGTAAATTGGTAACCATGGAGCTTCCCCCGTAGCTGACGAAAGGAAGTGGTATGCCGGTGATGGGCATAATGCCGATGGTCATGCCAATGTTAACAAAAACCTGAAAGAGCAGCATACTTAGTATGCCACCGGCTATCAGGCTGCCGAACAGGCTCTCGGAAATGATGGCGATCCTCAATCCCCTCCATATAACCAGAATGTAAAGGGCCATCAGTAGCGCCACCCCGATGAATCCCAGTTCCTCTCCGAGGACCGAGAAAACAAAATCCGTATGATGCTCCGGCAGAAAATTAAGCTGGGTCTGCGTTCCCTGATAGAGGCCCTTGCCGGTCATCATGCCCGAGCCGATCGCGATCTTCGATTGCAGCAGGTGGTAACCGGAGCCGCCAGGGTCGTGGTCCGGGTGCAGGAACACCAGCAGGCGGTCAATCTGATAGGGCTTCAGTATCTGGATGCCGATGATCGGCAGGACCTGGATAACCAGAAAGAGAACCGCGGTTATGGATGAGATGATGATCGCAAAATGCGACCAGCGGGTGCCGTATATAAAAAGAAGAGACATGGTCACCGCGGCCAGGACCAGGGCTGTGCCGAAATCAGGCTGGATGAAGACCATGAAGGTGGGGACAGCGGCATAGATCAGGGTCAGAACCGTTGTCTGGCCTTCCAGGTCACCCCTTTGCCTGCCGGCCAGAAAGGCCGCAAGAACAACGATCATGCCGATCTTGGCGACCTCGGAAGGCTGCAGGTTGAAGAAACCAAGATCGATCCAGCGCTGTGATCCCTTGGCCTCGCTTCCCACGATAAACACTACCAGGATCAGCCCGATGATCGCGAAGAATATATGGTGCCGGTAGTTCCTTAAGCCCCTGAAATCAATAAAGGCAAGCGCGATCATAAGCACCGAGCCCATGATGGCCGCCATGCCCTGCGCTTTTACATAATAGTACGGGCTCGGAAGATTTGGATCGGAGTGCGTCGCGCTGTAGATAATGAGCATGCCATAACCGACCAGTCCTGCCACGGCGGCCAGCAGCGCGTAATCAAAATGCCTCAGGTAAGTCCTTATCTCCATGTGTCCGGCCTCTTATCTGCCCGCGGCAGCGGCCGCCGGTTGCGCTGGAACTGGTGCAGCGAAATATGCCTCGAGTATCTTGCGTGCTACAGGCGCTGCCACGGCGCCGCCGCCGCCACCCTGCTCGATGAGGACGACAACTACCACCTGTGGATCGTTTGCCGGCGCGTAGGCCGCATACCAGGCGTAATCGGTCTTGCCGGCGACCTGCGCGGTACCGGTCTTGCCGGCGAACGGTATGGGAAATCCGACAAAAGTGTCACCGACGGTTGTACCTTGTGCCGTGGCTCCGACCAGTCCGCCCTGAACCGCTCTTAAATTCTCCAGGGATATCCCCAGCTGGGTAGATTCATCCGGCGGACGATATGCGGCAATCGGCGTATCGCTGACCGGATCCTCCACCCTTAAGCCTGTGTGAGGCTTGACGATCCGGCCGCCGTTGGCGATCGTCGAATATACCGAAGCCAGCTGAATTGGTGTGACGAGCATGTCACCCTGTCCGATCGCCATGTTGACGCTGTTGCCCGGCATCCACATCCTGTCGATGTCGGTCTCCCCCACCCGGGCTTTCCACTCCGGATCGGGGATACGCCCGACGGCCTCTCCGGGCAGGTCGATGCCCGTCTCGCGCCCAAGGCCCATCGTGCGGGCCCAGTTCTGCATTCCCTGGCTGTTGGCCTTATAGAAACGATATCCGACGTTATAAAAATATGTATCGCATGACATGGTGATGGCCCGATTGAGATCAACGTCACCGTGCGAACCCCAGCATTTGAATGGCTGTGAGAGTACATCCCAGACGCCGGTGCAGGTGAAATCAGACAGCGGCGATATGATGCCGTCCTGCAGGCCGGCGATGGCGGTCACTGACTTGAAAGTCGAAGCCGGTGGATACTGTCCGGCGATCGCCCGGTTCAGGAGCGGATCGTTGGCGCCCTCGGCGTTGAGAGCCTGATAGGCGCTGTCGCTGACACCGCCGACCCAGACCGTGGGATCGTAGTTGGGCCAGCTGGCCATCGCGTAAATCTCGCCGTTCTTGGGATTCATGACCACGGCCGCGCCGCCGTTGGCCGCCAGATAATTCTTCTGGTGGGCCAGGTCGATTCCGTAAAGAAGACTGTCCTCGGTGGCCTTCTGAAGCTTGTTGTCGATGGTGAGCACCACGTTATTGCCGGGCTGCGCCTTGATGCTTCTGACCTCTACCTTCGGACGCCCGGCGGCATCGACCTCGACCTCACTTCCGCCATCGACACCCTTCAGGAAACGATCGAACTCGTACTCGACCCCTTCCTTGCCGATCTCGTCACCCAGTTTGTAACCCACATAACGCGGCTCTGTCAGCTCCTGCTCGTCTATCTGCCCCACGTGACCCAGCAGGTGCGCGCCCTCGGTTTTTAAGGGATAGCTGCGTAACGGGAACTTTTTGATATCGACACCGGGAAAATACAGCGGTATGCGCTCGATGAGATAGCTTTTCATCTCCGGGGTTATATCTTTCTTTACTACCACCGAACGGTATGTATCTTCCTTATGAAGATCAAGCTGTTTCTGTATCTCCTCCACGGGCACCTGGATCACCTTGCTCAACTCCGCCAGCTCTTTTTCGGGATCCTTGAGCGCCGCCGGAAAGACTGTTACCGCAAGGCCCGCCCGGTTCTCCACCAGAGGCTGCCTGTTACGGTCGTAGATGATCCCGCGCGGCGCCTCCTCGGGGATGAAGCGTATGCGGTTATCCTCGGCCATGGCGATATATGTATCTCCCGAAAGGATCTGCAAAAACCAGATCCTGAAGAGCAGTATGGCAAGCAGCAGTATGGCCATCACGCCCATGATGCCTACGCGCATAGCGACCGACGGCTGCTTGCGCTCATTCTTTTTCTTGCTGCTGCTACTTAGTAAAGAGGGCATCCTTGCGGTCACCTCCCAGCCACCAGCGGCAGACGATAAAAACGGGAGCCGCTAGCAATGCATTGATAAACGCCGAAGGAAGAACGACGCGCAGGAGAATGAAACCGGCCGATGCCTGAACACCCAGCAGGAACATGATCACGGTGTTGAGCAACTGGACGACCAGGCTGGAGATGAAAACGGTTATCAGAGGCGGGAACCAGGAATCGAGGTCGACGCCCTCAGCGTAGCGGCCGCTGAAATATCCGGCCAGCGTGAAAAGGAATGATGAGATGCCCAGCGTCTGAACCAGGGCGACGTCGATCAACAGTCCGGTCGAAAATCCTACTATCGCTCCCAGGACAGGCCCGCGCATCATGGCAAGGCAGACGACGATCACCAGGGCCACATCGGGTTTTGCGCCCAGAACCGTCAAAAAGGGAGCAACCGTGGTCTGCACGACCACGGCCAGAAGGAGTATGGCAAACACCCGCAGCATGAACCAGGGGCTGTCGGGCGCGGCGGGAGCTGTCGGCGCGGCGTTTTGCTGCAGCACACTCGTACCCGGACGCTTGAACCTCACCAGCGCACGCTTGCGGCGTGCGCGGGAACGCTTCCTTATCGCTGGCGCGGTCAACTGCCCGCCCCCTCAGCCATCAGTGGCGCTTCGTCCGTGCCGGCGGGAGGAATAAGCACAAGCACCTCTTCGAGTCTGCCGAAGTCCACGAAGGGCGTGATTGATATCCTCTTGAAATATTCGACTTCCTGGTCGGCTGCCTCGTCCACGACACCTATCGGTATTCCCTTGACAAACAGCTTACCCGTGCCAGAAGTCACAACGGCGTCGTTCTTCAGTACCTTCTGATCCTTATCTACAAAATCCATCTCCAGCATGCCGTTGATGCTGCCCACGACCGTGCCCGAGGCAGCGCCGTTCTGTAACTTGGCCTCAACGTGACTGGTGTGATCGATGATAAGCAGCACCTGCGACGAATTGGTGGTGACGGCGGAGATCTGCCCTACCAGGCCCTGGCCGCTGACCACGGTCTGACCCAGAGCCACACCGGAGTCGCTGCCCCTGTTGATGGTGATAGTCGCATTCCAGGAAGAACCGGACCGGCCGATGACGCGCGACGGTACGTTTTTGTAATCCCTGGGGAATGATGGCTGATTGATGAAACCAAGCAGGTCACGGAGGCGTTTGTTCTCGGCATCCGCTTCCCTTAGGGACAACACCTCTGTGCGCAGACGGTCCGCCTCTATTCGCAGGCTCTCATTTTCTCCCTGCGCCGAGAAGACACCCGTCACCCAGTTGTAGGAGTCCCTGAAGGGGCTGACGACCGTCGATACACCTGACTCCAGGGGAGAAATGACCCTGAGACCGCCGCGCTGCGTGGAATGCAGTACGCCACCCACGGGTTCGCGGAAATACCAGGTTAACATTGCCATCGATACCAGCAGCAGAACCGCCAGTACCGCTTGACGTTTGACTACAGTCTTGCGGGCCAAGATTAAACCTTAGATTGCGAGCTTAAAAGCGGCGTTTTGACTTCGCGTGACGGGAGGACTTATGCAGCGCTTCGAATTCCTCCAGCGAACGGCCGGAGCCGACTGCCACACAGGTAAGGGGAGACTCTGCCAGGTGGATCGGCATGCCCGTCTCCTCACGAAGACGCTCCGGCAGGCCCTGCAGCAGGGCACCGCCACCGGCCAGCATCACGCCTCTGTCCATAATGTCGCTGGCGAGCTCTGGAGGAGTCTTGTCGAGCGTGGTCCTGAGAGCATCGATAATCGCCGTCACCGGTTCCGCCAGCGCACCCCGTATCTCTTCCGACGTCAAAACGATCGTTTTGGGCAGACCGGTCACGAGATCGCGACCCCGTATCTCGGCCTGCTCTTCTTCCTTCAGGGGATAAGCCGAGCCGATTTCCAGCTTGAGCTCCTCCGCCGTCTGGCTTCCTATCATCAACTTGTACTCTTTCTTTACGTAGGCCATTATGGCCTCGTCCATCTCATCGCCACCAACACGGATCGACTGGGAGGTGACTATTCCGCCCAGAGAGATAACAGCCACCTCGCTGGTGCCGCCGCCGATGTCGACGATCATGTTACCCGTAGGTTCGCTCACCGGCAGACCGGCGCCGATCGCCGCCGCCATGGGCTCCTCGATCAGGTAGCACAGACGCGCGCCCGCCGAAAGCGTTGCTTCCTCGACCGCGCGCTTCTCCACACCCGTAACACCCGAGGGGACACAAACCACAACCCGTGGATGCGCCCACCGGTTCTGGTGGACCTTCTGTATAAAGTGACGGAGCATCTGCTCAGTCACGTCAAAATCCGCGATGACTCCGTCCTTGAGCGGACGGATGGCGCTGATCGAACCGGGCGTGCGGCCGAGCATGCGCTTTGCCTCGGCGCCGACGGCGTGTACCTCGCCGGTCCGCTGATCGATCGCCACCACTGAGGGTTCGCTTAAAACTATACCTCTGCCTCGTACGTAGACGAGTGTGTGGGCGGTTCCTAAATCGACAGCCATGTCACGCCCGCCGAAGCCGGCAAAATATGCAAGAAATCTGATGTGAATCTCCTTTCGGAAAACAGCCGTATACGTCCGGCCGGACCCCGTCGCAAGAACACAGCCTGAACCTGCAGGCCGTGTCAGGTTCTTATGGTAACAAAGTGGGGGCGTAACACCATAACGCATGAACACCAGAAATCGGTGATGCGCTGATGCCTAAAACCCCCTCAATACCCGTAAAATGCAGCAAATATAGGCTCCTGAAGGAGCACGATATTATATAACAATTAAGGCAGGGGACAAAGTGGAGTGGTTTTTAACCCTCAAGTACAGGTCCAGTCTATAGGGTGATTCCCGGCTTTAGATATCATCCCATCATTGCGTTCAGGGCAGGCTCCGAGCCAGACAGAGGCCACGTGAAAAAAGCGGGAGACGCCGCTATGCAGCGCCCCCACATTGTAAACACTGGCGCACGCGGCTTTCGATCTTCAGCCCTGGCGCATTTTCCGTTTTTACGGATAAGTGTAACTGTTGCCGAAGTCATTCTCGGCCGACGCTGTAAAACTACTCCTCCAGCCGGTCACGCCCGGTGGAATATTGTAAGTCAGCGTCAATGCTGCTGATGAGCCCGACGCGATATTGCCGCCTACATTACAAGGTAGCGCTGTAAGCAGGCTGACACCACCGGAATTTGTACTGCCTGTCAGGCGAACGTTGACAGCGTTGCCGGTTCCCGAGTTGGCGATCGCCATGTCGGCGGACAGCTTATTCAAAAGGTAGTCTGAATAAGACGCCCAGTAAACCCTGCTGGGACTGATCGATAGCGACGGCTTGACGGTAAACAGCGGCGATGTCGTCCAGCCATCCCTGACAGTCCACGGCAGATTGTCCTGGCTACCGCTGAAAACAAAGGGTGCGTCACAGAAACCGTCACCGTTCCCATCCACACACCCTTCCGCAACCTGATCGAAGTTGTCAAAGTAATTACCGCCGACGGGCGAGGCCTGGTTGAAGTCAATTGCCCCGGAAGCCTGAATCTGGGCTCCAGTGTTGGCGATGAAGCTGTTGTTATAGACTGAGTTGCCGTCGCCCTGGAGCCATAGTCCTGTGTTGTTATTGGAGAAGGTATTTCTTCTGACGGTATTTCCAGTGCCATCGAGAACTAATCCTGTCGCGGTGGCGGTCGTGAAGCTGTTATTCTCGATAAGCGTATTCTGCATGATATTGGCACCCAAACCATTGGCATATCCGCTTGTTGCGCCTGTAAAAGCGTTCGAGTCAATCAGAACATGGTTGAGGTTGTATAAGTTAACCCAGACCCAGCCTTCACCGCCAAAGGTATTATTGGTAATCTCGATATTGCTGCTGTTCTCACATGCGATTGACCAGTTGCTGAAAACAGCGTTGCGGATTCTTATTTTATCCCTGCCGGAGATTCTGATAGCTGGTTCTCCCCATCCATCTATCGACCATGTGCCGTTTATCCTGTGACCGTTGCCATTAATCGTGATGCCGTCACTCAGTATGCTCATCGCTGTCACAGGATAATAGTACCAGCTTGCGTAATGATAGTAAGGGCCGACGTCACTTGTCAGAGTGCAGGTTTTTGTGGCTTGATCCCAGGTTCCTATCTGCAGACAATCGCCGCCGGTGGCGTCGTCCCGAATCTGTAATGGAAATCCGACATGGAAATGGCCGGTCCCGGTTCCGGTATTGCCCCAGTTGTCCGTCAGACTTATGGTGACGTCATATTCTCCGACTGACAGCCCATCGACGACGCAGCTGATGGTCCCGCTTACAGAACCCGCGGCCGTGCAGCTTGTCGGGGCTCCACCGTTTAGGCTGGCAGTTGCTGAAGAGATATCCACGCCGGTTGAATAACCGGGGTCGGTGAAAGATGCCTGCAGTGTGGCATATGTTGTCTCGATGGGCGGATATCCGTTTCCACCGTCGGGTGGATTAACAAATCGGGGGTTTGAGTACGTCACAACCGGCACAGTGGTATCCGACTGCACAAACACGTATGTAAAGCTCCCGTTGATCGGGCTCGCATTGCCGGCATTGTCGGCCACAAGGCCCAGGATGGTATGAGAACCCTCGGTCAGACCTGAAACGGGACAGCTGACGGATGTGGCCGAAGCTGTGCAGTCGGTCAGGGTGGCCCCGTCCATGGACATGATGACGGAAGCCGGATCGATGCCCGTGGAATCTGAATAATCAGCGCTTATTGTGGCCGAGGCCGAATTTATGGTCCCGGCTGGCTGAACGTTGCTGACCGTTGGTGGCGCCAAAGCCGGATTGCCTTGGGACCATCCCGTCAGATTCGACCACGGGCGCGTATCCTGCCCGCCACTAAACACAAATGGAGTGTCAACAAGGCCGTCATGATTATTATCCGGTGCAGTCCAGTTGCTCCAGTAATTCCCGCCATCAGGCAATGGCTTGTCAAAGATGTTGCCAGTCCCTCCGTTTACGACGGATTGCGTGGCGTTGTTGATAAAATTATTGTTATAGGTGGAGTTGTAACTGGAGTATTCTGGAAACCTGTATGTATAGGAACGAAAATCAATACCTGTCACGTTTGAACTTATCGTGTTGCCCTTGACCAGGTTGTAGTGTGAACCCGCGAATGTGATGCCGCTGCTGCCACCATCGATCACATTACCGGAAATAACATTGTAGGCGCTCCCGCCGGCGTAGGGGTAATATTCAACCCTCATCCCGGCACTCGTATTCGAGCTTATGAGATTACCGGAAAATGTATTGCTGCGTGCCGCCCTGAGATAGATTCCGAAGTTGTTCGAGATAACGGCATTTCCAGATACCACGTTGTTATCGGAATAAATGCCAAGAAATTCGTCTGAAGCGATCTCGATCCCGGTGTCGTTGCCTGATACCGTATTATCACTCACGTTGCATGCTGATGAGGCATACACATATATGCCGGCAGCAAACTGTCTGACTTTCAGATTCCTTACGGTTACACCGGTTCTGGACGTAAGTCTGACACCCTTGGGGCCATATGTATTGTTCCCGGTGATGGTATGCCCGGCGCCGTCAAGCGTGATGCCGTCGCTGCCAATCGTGATCCCATCGGTGCCGGTTGCCACAACATCCGTGGTTAGGGTACAGGTCTTGGTCGCCGCGTCCCAGGTGCCGATCAGCGTGCATTGTCCACCTGTAACATCGTCGCTGATCGTGTAAGCAGTGGCCGCTTGTCCGCTGTTGAAAAGAGATAAGAATATTAAGAATAGTACTGCCGTAAAGACAAACAAAAAAGCGCGCCGGCGCGCGCCATCCATGAAAATTCTATCGAAAATAATGCGTGAAGCAACACCTTTTGAGCCCATATCCTAACCCCTTTCCCGTCTAACCCCTAAATGGAAAGCCCGAAGCTTATAAACTTTCTTGCTTGGCCTTGACTGACCCCCGTGTATCCTGATCCTATTTATACCTGATGTAGTCAGGCTGATAAGATTTGTCAACAATATTACCCGGTAGAATAAATGTCAATAAGTTTTATCAGGATTTTTAATACAAATGTGATTTGTGATTTTAATTTGATTAATCTGGGAGGATACTTTTATTACTGCGATTCACGGTATTGAGTGATTCTTTGCGGCCTGCTTTGAGCCTACCTGCCTGTGCTCCACCCTTGCGGCGGCCACTGCCCCCACTCGCGCAGCATATCCACCAACAGCGGCACCGGTAGTCCCACTACATTGGTATAGTCGCCGTCAATCGCTTCGACAAACGCCGAAGCCCGTCCCTGGATCGCATAGGCGCCGGCCCGCCCGCGCCACTCGCCGGTAGCGACATAGGATTCCAGCTCGAACTCCGCCACAGGACGGAACCTTACCTCGGTAACCGCGTGTGCAGTCTTCTCTTTAATCACTCCTGAAGCATCACCGGCCCACAGCAGCGTCAGGCCGCTGTAAACAAGGTGAGCCCTTCCAGATAACCGCTTGAGGAAATCGAGCGCCTCATGCTCGTCGCTGGCCTTTCCCAAAGCCTTGCCATCAATCACAACCATAGTGTCAACGCCGAGGACGGCGCTACCAGAAAATTTTGCACTCAGATGGGAAAAAACAGAGTTGGCCTTACCCCTGCTGTGCCTCTCCACCAGGTCGGCCGGAGACTCACCCGGGAGATCTTCCTCCTCGTAATCGGGGAGCAGTACATCGAACTCGATGCCGAGAGCTTCAAGCAACGCCTTGCGCTGGGGTGATTTGGAGGCGAGAATCACAGCGGTGTCTGTTTTCAAACGCTTGGCGCTAGACTATCTCACTCTCATTAAAATAAAGCCCGATCTCACGTTCGGCGCTGGCGGCTCCGTCTGATCCATGGACGATGTTGGCCTCTATGTCGAGTCCGTAATCTCCGCGAATCGTACCGGGCTCCGCCGCCAGCGGATTGGTGCCGCCCATCATCTTGCGGACCACGGAGATGGCCTCCGGCCCTTCGAGCACGAACGCCGCCACCGGACCTGATGTTATGGAACTTACCAGGCCGCCGAAAAAGTCTTTTTCCTTGTGCTCGGAGTAGTGCTCCTCGGCAAGCCCTCTGTCGAGCTGCATGAATTTCATGGCCCTGATCCGAAAACCCCTGTGTTCAAAACGGGTGATGATCTCTCCAACCAGCCCGCGGGCCACGGCCCCCGGTTTAACCATTACAAAAGTACGTTCCACGATTCCTCCTGCCTGTTTCTGGATTCTCCGGCGCTGATCGCCACTGAATGCCATTGATTATTTTGCTTCGAGTCTGGTTCCAATAAACATTTGCGTGCGCATCGGCTTCGATTCCTCCGCACGTCAGAAATTCATCGATATCCCGGTTTTATGAGAATGTCTAACTGAATCGTCACACCGGAGCGCGAAGTTTTTTAAGCGAACAGCTCGTCTTCCTGAACAACCGGAGCCTTGACGTCCGCTTCGCAATACGGACATACGCGCCATGTGGGATCGAGCGGCCGGCTGCATTTCCTGCAGGGAGATTTAAGCTGCCGCCTGCATTTGGGGCAGACGATATAATCGTCGCGGACCGCCGTACGGCATGCCGGGCAACGCTGACCGCCCCCTACAAGTTCCTGCTCCCTGGCCCTGATCTCGAGGTCGCGTTCGAGAACGTCTTCGAGATATTCCGGCGGGCGCAGGATGGTATAAAAGATGGTGCCCACGAAGGGGAAGAAGAACGAAGTCGCCACGGAAACACCGATAAGCACGGGATCCGTGATCCGCCGCCTGGCGTCCTTGTATGTCCAGAATACCAGCGCCAGCCAGAGGGCTGCGATCATCACCTGGGTTATCATGGTCAGGAATCTCCAGGTGCTGGAATTAAAGAAGCCTTCTGCTCCGTTTGCCGCGTCTGTCTGCAAGATTATTAAGTGCAATGATACCCCTGTCTGCCCGGCCTTATTAGAACTTGGAGGCCCTTCATCATTTTTTCTTCAGCCAAGCTGGTTTCGCGCAAGGGCGCCGGCCCTATGCCATCCGTTTCTTGATGTCTGCCAGCAGGTACAGCGAACCGGTCACGAGGATGACATCGCGGGTCGAAGTCAGCTTGAAAGCGCTCTCCAGTGCCGACTGGCTGTCCGGAGCAACGAACGTCTGCACGTGACTCTCGAGCACAACCGGCAGCCTGGACATCTCCTGTGCCGACATGCAGCGCTCGTTCGAATTCTCGGTGATGAATAAGATATCACAAAATTCGAGCAGCCGTTCCAGCATCTTCTCGTAATTCTTGTCCTTGAGAATGGAGACTACACCGATGACTCTCTTGCCCCTGGTCATCGGCTCCAGCGAATGGATCAGCTCTTCGATGCCGCTGGGGTTATGGGCTCCATCCAGGACGACCAGCGGTTTCTCCGCGATTATCTCAAGGCGCGCCGGAATCGAGATGCGCGGCAGGGCCCGGCGCAGTTTTTTCTCATCCAGGGCTTTGTGCAAATATATCTCCGCGGCCTGCATCGCCACGGCGCAATTGGTCCTCTGGTACTGACCTAGCAGGGTCAGCGACATGTCGGAGTACTGGGTTCTTGCCGTCCAGACATCGAACTTGTCTCCCCTGCCTTTCAGCAGGGAGAATTCCTCGCCGAGCACCGTCGTCTTCGCCTTCTGGCGCTCGCAGATCTTCATCGCCTCGGCCATAGCCTCATCCGATAGCGCCCCTAAGACGACATTGCCCTTTTCCGGAATAACGGCCGCCTTCTCCCTGAGAATCGCGGGCACCGTCTTTCCGAGCAGGTCAGTGTGCTCCAGCTCGATATTCGTGATGACCTGCACCTTGGAATCCGTGACGTTGGTGGCGTCGTAACGTCCGCCCAGGCCGGCCTCGATGACGGCCACCCCCACCTTTTGCTGCTTGAAATAGAGCAGGGCGGCGGCGGTCAGGATCTCGAACTGGGTGAGCGGACCGCTGCTGCGTGAACGCTTGTTTACATCTTCCGCCTTTTCCTTGACCTCCATGATCAGCTTCTCGAATTTCGGCTCGGTGATCTCCTTGCCGTTGACGAGGATGCGCTCCGTGAATGAGACCAGATGAGGCGATACGTATGTGCCCGTCTTCAGGCCATGCGCCGTCAAGATTGACGAAAGCATGCGCGCCGTGGATGATTTGCCGTTCGTACCGACGATATGGATGGTTTTCAGGCGTTTCTCGGGATTCCCGAGCGCCTTTAGAAGCTTTTCGATGCGAGCCAGCCCGAATTTCATGCCGAGCCGCTCGAGTTCCGATAAATAGCGGGCTACCTCGGCCGAAGGAACATGAAGCGCGGGCCTCGGCCTTGACGGCGGCGCTTCGAAAGATTTCGAGGGACCCTTTTTCGCGGGCTTTCTTGCGGGAGCCTTTGCCGGTTTCTTGCCGGCGGCCTTTGCGGGTGCTTTTACCGGGGCGGCCGCGGGAGCTTTTTTAGCCTTTTTTGAAGGTGCTTTCCCGGATACCTTGCCCTTTGTTTTCTTTGCCTCTTTGGCATCCTTGGCTTCCTTGGCGGCCTTTCCAACCCTGGCGTGCTTTTTTTCAAGAGCCTTTAAGGTTCTGGAGGGCTTTTTTTCGACAGCCTTCTTCGCCGGCGTTTTTGCGGTTTTGGCAGCGGGCGCCTTTGGTTTCTTTGCCGGAGCCTTTGGAGATGGTTTGACCGGTTTCCTGGTTTTTGCAGTTTTTGCCGGCTTTGCAGGCTTTTTGGCTGCTATTTTTTTTGCCGCCGGCTTGGCCGGCTTTTTCTTTGGCGCAGCCTTTGCAACCGGTTTTTTCTTCGTTGGAGCCTTTGCGGCCGGTTTCGACGGTTTTTTTACTGTTTTTTTCGCGGTCTTTGCGGACCGTGCCGCCGGTTTCGCCGTGCTTTTCTTTGTCGGCTTAGCAGGCTTTTTCACAGAAGTCTTTGCATTTTTGACCTGCTTTTTTGGTTTTTTAGCGGCTTTTGCCATCTACTCCCCGAAATAACGTTCGAACTGCTGTTTTAATTCAGCCACTTCACGCACGTATAGTTCCAGCTTGGCCTTTTCCTGCTCGACCAGCTCCTCAGGCGCCTTGGCGACAAAATTCTTATTACCCAATTTTCCCTGCGCGCGCGAAACTTCCTGCTCTTTCTTTGAAATCGCCGTCTTCAGGCGAGCCTTTTCCTGCTCTACATCTATCAGTTCCTGGATCGGAATCAGCAGTTTCCCGCCCCGGATCAGCACCACGGCAGGCTGCGATCCGGCATCCGTGACCTCATTCTCTGTGCGAACGCTTTGAGTCAGGCTGGTCCTGGTAAGTGATTCTATCAGAGTGGCGTTGTTCTCTACCACACTTATGGTGCCGTCGTCGTCCGAGACCAGAATCGCCTTCGCGGGTTTCTTTGGAGAAACACCCAGCTCGTTGCGCATGGTCCTGATCGAGACCACGGCTTCCATCAGAAGCTCCATCTCGTTTTCCGCGACTTCATCGCGTGCGGACCCGTCACCGGCGGGATAGGATGAATTGATGAGATAATCCCGCTCGCCCGGGAGCAGCGCCGAGAGTTCCTCGGTCAGGAACGGCATCAGCGGGTGCAGCATCCGCAGGATATTGTCCAGCAAAAAGAGCAGGTTCGCCGACACTTCCCGCTTCGCCTCATCGTCATCACCGTAGAGCCGCAGCTTGACGATCTCTAAGTACCAGTCGCAGAACTCGTTCCAGACGAAGCGGTAAAGCAGCTTTGTCGCCTCGGCAAATTCGTATTTATCCAGCAGACGGTTGACGTCGGCGGCGGTCGCTTCAAACCGGCTCAATATCCAGCGGTCGGCAAGCGTTACGGGTGTGGCCTTCGCCTCGACATGCTCGACCCCGAGCAGGACGAACCGGGCCGCGTTGAATATCTTGTTGCAGAAATTACGGCTCATCTCGATGCGCTCCTCGGAGAAGCGCACATCCTGGGACGATGCCATGTTAAGCAGGCCAAAACGGGTCGGGTCGGCGCCGTAAGTCTCGATCAGCACCAGCGGGTCGACGCCGGTGCCGAGCGACTTGCTCATGCGCCGGCCGTCCTTGGCCATGATCGTGGCATTGATGATGACATCGCTGTAGGGAATATCATTGGGAAACTCCATGCCCATCATGATCATGCGGGCGACCCAGAGAAAGATGATGTCACGCGCCGTGACCAGCACGTCGGTGGGATAGAAGCTCTCCATGCGCGACGTGCTCTCCGGCCAGCCAAGCGTCGCAAAGGGCCAGAGGGCGGAGCTGAACCAGGTGTCGAGAACATCCTCTTCCTGGCGCAGGTTGGCGGAACGGCAATGGGGGCAGCTGGTGGGAGCCTCTTCGCGCACGACTATCTCGCTGCATTCCTCGCAATACCAGACGGGAAGCCGGTGACCCCACCAGAGCTGTCTTGAGATACACCATGGCCGTATCGAGCGCATCCACTCCAGGTATACCCCGGCCCAGCGCTTCGGATAAAAATTGACCATACCGTTCTCCACTACATTTATGGCCGGACGGGCCAGCTCGTCCATGCGCATGAACCACTGCAGCGAGATATACGGTTCTATGTTTGTATTGCAGCGGTAGCAGACGCCGACCGCGTGCTTGTAAGGCTCGACCTTCTCCACCAGGTCTTCGCGTTCGAGCCTGTGCATGATCTGGGCGCGCGCCTCCACGAGATCCAGCCCGGCAAACTCGCCCCCGGCCTCATTGATGCGTCCGTCGGAGGTAAAGACGTTGATCTCCTCGAGCTCATGCTTCTTGCCGATCTCGAAGTCATTGGGATCGTGGGCGGGCGTGATCTTCAACGCGCCGGTACCGAAACTCATGTCGACATATTTATCGGCGATGATGGGAATCTCGCGGTCCACCAGCGGCAGGTTGATGTTCTTGCCGACCAGGTGCGCATAGCGCATGTCCTTGGGATTCACCGCGACTGCGGTGTCTCCCAGCATCGTCTCGGGGCGCGCCGTGGCGATCACCAGGTATTCGTCTTCACCAACCACGGGATAGCGCAGGTAATAAAGTTTGTCCTCGACGTCCTCGTGCTCTACTTCGAGGTCGGACAGGGCCGTGTGACAGCGGGTACACCAGTTGACCATGTATTCGTCACGGTATATGTAGCCCTTCTCATACATGGCGACAAAGACGCGGTAAACGGCCTTCACGTAACCTTCATCGAGCGTGAAACGCTCTCCCTCATAGTCGAGCGAGCATCCCATCCGCTTCAGCTGGTTGATGATCGTGGAGCCGTACTCGCCACGCCACTTCCAGACGCGCTGCTCAAAGGCTTCACGGCCGATCTCCTGGCGCGATGTCCCCTCCCCCGCCAGCTGCTTCTCCACCTGGTTCTGGGTGGCGATGCCGGCATGGTCGGTGCCGCAGACCCAGAGAGTGTTCTCGCCCCTCATATGATGCAGGCGTATAAGCAGGTCCTGGATGGTGGAATTGAGGGCATGGCCCATGTGCAGCGATCCGGTGACATTCGGCGGCGGTAACACAATGCAGTAGGAATCTTCCCTGGCGGAATCTTCCTTCGGGGTAAAGAGCCTGTCGTCCAGCCAGCGGCTCATCCATTTCGACTCGATGTCGGCAGGCGAGTAGCGTGTGTTCGTCTTCAGTTGTTCGCGGGTGTCCTGGTTCATTTATTTTTATGCAACACAGCCTCGGACCCTGATTTACGTGCCCGTCAACCGCACCGCGCCGCAATCTTATCACAAGTGACACAACCGGCGTATTTTTTGCCGCTATTTGCGGGAATTTCACTGATGCTGCGTATAAATTACTTTAATATATTGTAAATTTGTCTATTATTGATAATATTACATTGTGTACAAAAGGAGCGATGATGAAAGTTATAGGACTGGCCGAAGCCAGGAAGATCTTTTCAAGAATGATAGAGGACGCGCATTTCAGGAACGAACGCTGGGTAATCACCAAATCGGGTGAGCCGAGGGTTGTTCTCATGAGTTTCGACACCTACGAAGAGCTGGAGAGCAAAGTGGCGACCTATGAGGAGTTGAGCGATCCCGAGGCAGTAAGGATGGATATGATCGCCGACGCCGATATCAAAGCCGGAAAGATATATGAGCACGAAGTAGTGATGGCCAAGTGGCGCGAACAGCAGCGCAAGAGAGCGTAGAAACTGATGCAGTATCCTGAAACCAGCATGTTGAAAATAACGCTGCACGGCAACATTGGTGACTGAGAAAAACAGACTTTTCTGGAGCGCGTTGGCCACCGGACAATTCCTGGAATTAAAGCTGTCCGAACAGGAGCGCATCAACGACTGTGTGGATATTGTCTGCCAGTTCCCCATGGTTGGCGTTCGTATGATAGTCGCCAAGGGTCTGGAACATCGCCGCCGGTTTATCTGCGGAGGATTCCGGATAGTTTACTGTATTGATAAACCTAAGAAAAGTGATACTCCTGGCGGGGAAATCATCGAGCACGAAGTAATTACAATCAAACGCTTCAAGCGCGCCTGATTACGGCAAACGTTACCTGCTGCGTAAAGCGCGGAGACTCGACCTCACCTGAATGAAACAGCTATGCCTGCCTACACGAACAGCCGCTCGATAGCCTGCGTGAAATCGTCCACGTAGACGAACTCAAGTGCTTTGCGGACCTTCGGGGGAAGCTCTTTGATATCGGGCATGTTCGCCTTGGGGAGAATCACGGTTTTTACACCCATGCGCTCGGCCGCCAGGCACTTCTCACGCAGGCCGCCCACCCTCAGGATCTTGCCACGCAGGGTGATCTCACCCGTCGCCGCCACCGCCGGTTTGATCGCGTGCCCGCTTATGGCCGAGAGCATCGAAGCAGCCAGCGCCATGCCTGCCGAGGGCCCATCCTTGGGGATGCCGCCTTCGGGCACGTGCAGCCTCAGATCCTTGCCCGGCATGGCCCATTTTCCCTCTTCGTCAAAAGCGGGTGCGTTCTTCTTAAACAGAGAAGTGAATTTCTCGTCAGTCTCGACTTTTGATAGCAGATAGCCCCATGCGGTCGAGGCCGACTCCTGCATGACCTCGCCCAGTTGACCTGTAAGGACCAGGTCGCCCTTGCCGCTGCTGGAGACGATGGTCTCGATGGTAAGTACGTCGCCGCCGTCGGATGTATAGGCCAGCCCCAGGCTGGCGCCACAGAGAGCCTTGCGCTCCAGGCGCTCCTCGGTAAACGGCGCCGGGCCAAGATAATCTTCCAGCGCGGTCGCACTGACCTTGACCGGCAGCTTGAGGCCGTCCTCCAGATAGCGCCTCGCCACCTTGCGATAGATCTTGCGCAGCCGGCGCTCGAGGTCGCGCACGCCCGACTCGCGTGTGTAAAAGCGGATTACAGCCTTCAGCGCCGCCGGCGAGAGTACCACGCTTGTTTTCTTAAGCCCGGTTTCCTTAGCGATTCCCGGCAGCAGATGCTTTACTGCGATCTTTTCTTTTTCCTCATAGGTGTATCCGGAAAGATGGATAACCTCGAGGCGGTCGTAAAGCGTCGCCGGGATACCGTCATCGTAATTGGCGGTCGCCAGGAAAAGGACTTTTGAAAGGTCGTAGTCGAGCTCGAGGTAGTTGTCGCGGAACTCCTTGTTCTGCAACGGGTCGAGCACCTCCATCAGCGCCGCCGCCGGATTGCCGCGAAAATCGGAGTCCATCTTGTCGATCTCGTCCAGCAGCACGACCGCGTTGTCGGCCTTGGCCTTGGTGATTGCGTCTATGATGCGTCCCGGCATGGCGCCTACATATGTGCGCCTGTGGCCACGGATCTCGGCTTCGTCACGCACGCCGCCCAGTGAGATACGCACGAACGGCCTCTCCAGCGCGTCGGCGATGGCCTTGGCTACCGAGCTCTTTCCCACTCCCGGCGGCCCGACGAAACACAGGGTCGTATTTGGCTGGTCCTTGCCGAGCAGCTTGCCAACGGCGAGGAACTCCAGCACCCTCTCCTTGACCTTCTTTAATCCGTAATGTGTCCTGTCCAGGTAGCGGGAGACGACCGGCAACTCGTAATCGGTCTTGTCAGCCAGCTTGCCCCAGGGCAGCGCGAAGACGTTGTCAAGATAATTTCTTATGACCGAGACTTCCGCCGACATCGGCGAAGTCGATTTGAGCTTGTTTAGTTCCTTGCGCACCGATTCCTCGGCCGCGGCGCCCAGCTGTTTTTCTTCGAGCAGTTTGTAATAATCCTGTATCGATTCGTCCTCGGTCTCGGCGGCGTTGTCGAGTTCGTCGCGGATGACCTTGAGCTTCTCGTGCAGGAATATCTGCCGCTGGGTCGTCTCTATCTTCTCCTGTACTTTCTGGTTCAAATCACGTTCCATGTCAAGTACTGCGTTTTCCTCGATAAGTATCTGGAGCACGGCGTTCAGACGCTCGTCCGAATTGCCCAGCTCCAGAAGTTCCTGTTTCTTGTGGAAGGGGACCATGATGTGGGCGGCCACTGCGTCGGCCAGTTCGTCGGGTTCGGTCACGGCGCCGACGATATGGCTCATCTCCTCCGGCATGCCGGGGCTCGACTCGACGTAACGGATGAACTCCCGCAGGACCACTCGCGCCAGGGCGTTGGTACGCTCGGTGGGTTTTTCCACGCCCGTCAGCATTGGTGAATAATGGACGACGAAGTGCGGTGAGGTCGAGGTGAAATCATCTATCGTGACCCGCTGCTGTCCTTCCACCAGAGCCTTGATGGAGCCTTCCGGCATGCGGTAAAGCTGCACGACGGTCGCCATGGTGCCCACGCGCACGATGTCATCGCTGGTGGGATCCTCGACCGAGGGTTCCTTCTGGGTGGAGAGGATGATGGGAGACTTGTCGGCGAAGGCCTGCTCCAGCGCCTTTATCGATTTCTCGCGGCCCACGAAAATGGGCGCGACCATCCGCGGAAAGACAACTAATTCTCTGGTTGGAAGTAGCGGTAGCGGTTTTGCTGGTTTAGGCTGACTCTTCGTCAAGTTCAGGCAGAATTCTTTCCGCTTCCGTCACCAGGGTCGGATCGATGTTGCGATCGATAGTATCTTTGGTGACAACACACTTGCGCACGTCTCCGCGCGATGGAAGCTCAAACATAACATTTAACAGGGACTGCTCGATTATAGAGCGCAATCCGCGGGCGCCAGTTTCCAGCTTGAGCGCCTTGTCGGCGATAGCCCCAAGCGAATCCGTCCCGAAGACCAGCTCTATGTTATCAAATTTGAAGAACCTCTCATATTGCTTGACCAGCGCGTTCTTGGGCGTGGTGAGAATATGGACCAGATCGTCGCGGGTCAGGTTGTGAATGGCGCTTATCACTGGCAGACGCCCGATAAACTCGGGTATGAGGCCGTATTCGAGCAGATCCTCCGGCATCACCTTCGCGAAAATGCTGCCGACGTCTTTCTCGCTCTTGCTCTTGACCTCGGCGCCGAAACCCATGCCCTTGTGGCCAACGCGCTTCTCGATAATCTTGTCCAGGTGTGCAAAGGCGCCGCCGCAGATGAACAGGATGTTGGTCGTATCTATATTGAGAAACTCCTGGTGCGGGTGCTTGCGGCCACCCTGAGGCGGAACGCTCGCTACCGTGCCCTCCAGTATTTTCAGCAAAGCCTGCTGAACGCCTTCTCCGGATACATCCCGGGTAATCGAGGGATTGTCGGCGCGGCGGGCGATCTTGTCTACTTCATCGATGTAGATGATGCCGGTCTCGGCTTTTTTCACATCGTAATCAGCTGCCTGGATGAGTTTGAGAAGGATGTTCTCAACATCCTCGCCTACGTAACCGGCTTCAGTCAGGGCCGTGGCGTCGGCGATGGCGAAAGGCACGTTGAGGACACGGGCAAGCGTCTGGGCCAGAAGCGTCTTGCCGCAGCCGGTCGGCCCCAGAAGCATGATGTTCGACTTCTGTAGTTCGACTTCATTATCTTCCGCGGCGGCCATCTGTACGCGCTTGTAATGGTTGTAGACAGCGACGGCCAGCGTGCGTTTGGCCTCTTCCTGGCCGACCACGTAATCATTGAGCGATTCGTAGATTTCCATCGGCTTCGGCAGATTCTCGATGTCGAGATTCGGCGGACTCGCCAGCTCCTCATCGATGATCTCGTTGCAGAGATCGATGCACTCATCACAGATATAAACGCCGGGTCCGGCTATGAGTTTCTTTACCTGCCGCTGTGATTTGCCGCAGAAGCTGCAGAGAAGCTGTTCGTTTCCATCAGTCGGCCTTGCCATGTCTGTTACGCCCCCTTGGTCGCTGCGCGATGCGCTATGACTTCGTCGATGATCCCATATGTCTGGGCTTCGGCGGCGGTCATGAAGTAGTCACGGTCGGTGTCGTTGGATACTTTTTCTATCGACTGGCCGGTATGTTCAGAGAGGATTTCGTCGAGACGTTTACGGAGGGCCAGGGCTTCCTTGGCGTGTATTTCGATGTCCGCCGCGGGACCCTGGAAACCGCCGGATACCTGGTGGATCAGGATCTTGGAGTTGGGTAGCGCGAAGCGTTTACCCTTTTTGCCTCCCGCGAGAATCAAAGCGCCCATGCTCATGGCAATCCCCACGCAACTTGTTGACACATCCGGCTTGATAAACTGCATTGTATCATATATGGCTAAACCGGCATAAACAGAGCCGCCGGGGCTGTTGATATAAAGGTTGATGTCCTTGTCGGGATCGTCGGATTCCAGGTGCAGCAGCTGGGCGACGACGACATTCGCCACGTCTTCGTTGATGGCGCTGCCAAGGAAGATAATGCGCTCGTTGAGCAGGCGTGAGTAGATGTCGAAAGCACGCTCGCCCCGGCTGGTTTGCTCTATGACCATTGGAATTAGTGGCATTTGATTTCGCACCTCTGGTTGTCCGTTTTTTTGAAAGTCCGTGCTCACTCTTTTTCCGTTTTTGTTTCTTTTTCCTCTTTTATCTCTTCCTTGGCATCGTCATCGCTGTCTTTTTTTGCCTTGACCGGCACGGCGACCGCCTTCTCACAGACCATCTCCCATGCCTTGCGCCTCAGCAGGTCCTCCTTAACGATTCCGAGCCGCTGCGATTCCTGCATCTTCTTGAGGAACTCCTCCGGATCGCGGCCTAGCTCAATGGCGCTTGCCCGGACCTCCTCCTCGACCTCCTCGTCACTGACCTCGTACTTCTCGGCCGCGGCGATGGCTTCAAAGACCAGTTCCTGCTTGACATCCTGCTCGGCCTGTTTGCGGAAATGCTCTTCAAAAGTCTTCTTGTCCTGCTCGGTCTGCTTTAGATACTCTTCCAGTCCGAAGCCCTGTCTTTGCAGCGACGCGGCGAAGTTCATTTCAATATCATGCGCCCGCTGCAGGATCGCCGGCTCGGGAATCTCAACCTCCGCGGCCTCGACCACCTTCTCGACCACCTTCTGCCTGAACATGTTCTCCGCGGCGTTTTCGCGGCCTTTGAGTATCCGGGCCCGGATATCCTCCGTCAGCTCGGCGACGGTATCGAATTCACTGTTCTCCGAGGCGAACTCGTCATCGGTCTCGGGGAGGATGCGCTCCTTGATCTCCTTGAGCGTCACGTCGAATTCGACCTCCTGGCCCGCCAGCTTTTCCGGCTTGTAAGTCTCCGGGAAAGTCAGCTTAAGCTTTTTCGACTGGTCCTTCTCCATTCCTGCAATCTGTTCCTCGAAACCGGGGATGAAGGTACCGCTGCCCAGCTCCAGCATGTAATCCTTGCCGGTGCCGCCCTCAAGGGGCTCGCCGTCGATGGCGCCGGCAAAATCAACGAGGACGAAATCACCCTCGGCGGCCGGCCTGCCCTCGATCTCCTCGAGTTTCGCGGTGCGCTTGCGCAGGCGATCGATCTCTTCCTCGATCTCCTTGTCTTCGACGTTTACCTCTTCTTTTTCCGCCTCGATGCCGGAGTACTCACCAAGTTTTGGTGTCGGCATGACAGCAACCGTCACCTTGAAGCTGAAGGGCTTGTCCTCATCCTCGAGTGGTTCGACATCGATCTCGGGCTTGTCGATCGGCTTTATCCCCGATACGTTGATGGCGGCCTCATACCAGCCGGCCATGGATTCTTCCAGTGTCTGTGAGTAGATATGCTCTTTTCCTATGCGAGACACCAGTATGTTGCGCGGGATTTTCCCCGGACGGAAACCAGGCATTTTTACGTCCTTGCCGATTTCCCTGATGGCCTTGTTTACCTGAGCCTTGACCTCCTGCCCGGGCACTTCGATTTCGAGCTCGACCTTGTCGCCTTCAAGCACGTTCACGTTCGTCTTTATATCTGCCATGGAACTCCAGAATTCGTCGTTTGGTCAGGAGAAAAAGATTTTCGAACCCTAGATGTTAGTGAAGATTGGGTCCGATGTCCAAATTTAGCCGGTTTTTGGTGCGGGCGAGAGGATTTGAACCTCCACAGGGAGTACCCTACCAGCTCCTAAGGCTGGCGCGTCTACCATTCCGCCACGCCCGCATGTGCAAATGACTTTTCTTAAAAAATACCCTTATGTTTAGAGGCTTTAACCGGGAGAGCCTCGAAGTAATTTATCATGATTTGCCGCCTCGCACACCGGCGGTAAATGTATTTTTGGTTTTCCAAATATCCTTTCAGGGGATTATGTATACGTTGATGCGCATATAGCCATCAATATCACAACGCTACATTCCTGCTTTGGTCGGCCCATAAAAGGCGGACGAATTGAGAACGTTTTTTTATCTAGTGTATCTTTGGGCCGTAGCCGGCTCGATGTTCATCGGTATCCAGGTATACCTGATGGACAGGAAAAACCACATCAACCGTATCTTCGCGTTGCTCTGCCTGTCCGTGGTGTGCTGGGCCTTTGTCACGGCTCAGCTTTATTATTCCATTGACACCGAAAGCGCCCACTTCTGGCTGTTCTGTGTGTCCTTCTGGCCGCTGCCATCATCATTGCTACTGCATTTCGCGCTCGCGTTCACGCGCTATGACAGATACCTGGGAAAAGCAGCCCTGGCGGTTCTTGTATACCTTCCCTCCATCGCCCTCATCGGCATCATCCAGTATGAAGGCGGCTATATAGTAGACGCCATAGCTTCCGGGGGCTGGTCCTATATGAACCCGAGCGAGTATACAAAGGTGCTGGAACCAATCGTCCTGATGGGCATGAATGCAGTGGGAATAGCGTTGTGCCTAATCTATTATCTGCGACAGGCGGACGGGGTAAGAAAAAAACAGGCCTGGCTGGTTCTGATCGGACTGTCGATTCCCATGCTCGCCGACGTTATCTCTTTTGGATTGTCAAAAACCATGGACATCATGCTTCCCAAGCTGTCGATCCTTGGTTTCGTGATCGGTACCGGTGGATTCACCGGCTATGCTTCCTTAAAGTACAAACTTTTCGACATAACCCCCGCCACCGCCGCCGACAATATTATCGCCACGATGCCGGACGCGCTTTTGCTGATCGACGCCAACGGCGACGTGCTCACCATAAACGATTCCACCCTGAAAATGCTGGGCTATGACCGGCGCGATTTGATCGGACGACCCGTAATCGAATTATTCAAACCGATACAGGTGCTGCGGATACCGTCTTCGCAAGCGGCACTGGGGAGGATTTCAGAGACTTGGAAATGCACCTCATTACCCGTCAGGATAACAGGATCCCCGTCTCGATATCGACAACGTCCATCAACGACACCACGGGCTCCCTCGTCGGTTACGTGCTTATCGCCCGTGATATCACCAGGCGAAAAAAGGCGGAAAACGATCTGAAATTAAGAGAAGAGGAGTTCAAGGCGCTGGTGGAACACTCACCCGACGCGATTGTCCGCTTTGACGCAGCGCGCCACATCACCTATACAAATGCCATATTCCAGACAAAGTTCAATCTGACTTCGACCAGTCTAATCGGAAAATCATGCGCCCAATCCGGTTTACCTCAAGATCTTTCAAAGAAATGGGATGACGCGCTTCTGGCAGTCCTGAATACTGGCATTGAGAAGAATCTCGATTATGAATTCCATTTGGGAAAATGGAACAGAATCTACAACGCCCGCTTCTCTCCTGAATTCGACAAGAGCAATCATGTGATAGCCGTACTCGCGATATCAAGGGATATCACCGACCACGTCAACGCGGAAACTCATTTAAGGGAAGCCGAGACTCGCTACCGTCACATCTTCAATCAGGGCACGGATGCGCTCGTACATCTCGACCAGCAGTCCGTGATCGTCGACGTCAATGATCGCGCGATCGAATTGGCCGGCAGGAGCAGAGATGACCTGATCGGGAATAAACTGGATGCCATGACAGGTCTCTTCACGAAGGAGAGTATCGCTGCCATGGTCGATGCCTTCAAGAAGCGCATGGCGGGCATTGAGGTGTTGCCATACGAAGTAGAGATGAAACCCAACAGTGGACACAGCATGTTTTTCGAAATCAGCGCGGCGCTGCTAATCGACAGTACCGGCTCAAAAATCGGCGAGATCGCCGTACTCCATGACATCACTAATAGAAAAATCGAGGAAGAGAAGGTTGTCCGGCAAAGCGAAGCTCTGGCCAGACGCGGCGAGGAACTCTCCGGTCTTTTCGAAATTTCCTCAACAATAAGTAACACGCTCGAAATGAATCAGCTTCTCGACAAAACGCTTAAAAAAATAACATCCTTGAAAATAATCGATTTTCAGCCGGAGGCCGGCATATTCATACTGGAAGGAGACCGGCTGAAACTGGCGGCCTCCACGGAAGCCAGCGATGACTTCCTGGAGGCCCATGTTGGCTTAAGATATGGCCAGTGTCTCTGTGGAATCGCCGCCCAGGAGGGAGAGATAATCGTCTCCCGGAGCAGTACTTACGATACGCGGCACTCGATCTCCTACGAGGGCATGAAAAACCACGGCGATATAATCGTGCCTTTAAAAACGCCCAATGGCGTATCCGGCGTCATGTTTCTGCATACGGAACCCAATATCAATATTAGGGAACATGACATGGATCTATTGCACACAATCGGCAACCAGTTGGGCGTCGCTATCGAAAATGCCAAACTTTACGAACAAACCAAGGCGTTGTCACTGCACGATCCGCTTACCGGTCTTGCAAATCGCAATATGATGGATATAGAGCTGGAAAAATCGATGGCCCGCTGTCGAAGGACGAGTGAACCCTTCTCGTTGCTCATGATCGACCTCGATCACTTCAAGCGTTTCAACGATACCTACGGACATGCGGTCGGTGATGATCTGCTGATCGCGCTGGCGAGGATACTGGAATTTGAAATCAGGGAAGTCGACTCTGTGATCCGTTATGGAGGAGAAGAGTTTCTGGTGATCATGCCTCAAACCCCGATCGATGTTGCACTCGGGGCTGCCGAAAGAATCCGGAAAAAGGTAGAGACGGAAGACTTTCAGGTTGGTGATGACCTAAGCACGCACATCACCATCAGCCTGGGCGCGGCCACCTCCACCGATGGGTCGGAAAGCACGACCATCCTGATGACGCGCGCGGATACAGCCCTGTATCTGGCCAAGGAGAGAGGTCGCAACCGGGTGGAAAGATGGGTGGATTAAACCGGGGTCACTGGGCGATTTATTGCGGTAATATGTAAGCGATCAACCGGTCTCGATTATCACCGGATCCTCGTCCAGGGTGACGGAAACATTGCCGTCCTCTATGGGCTTTGAGTCTGATTTAAACGCCGTGCCGTAATCTTTCACATCCTTGCCGGAATCTGATGTTGGTACAACACTCGTTACCGTGGCCATGGTTCCATCAAGATCGCTCAATTCAATTGTTTTTGAGATTCCGGGTTTGTAGCCGGCCTCGTCAAAGTAATCCCACCAGGCGATGTAAGTGTCTTTCCCATCCTTCTGGACCTGGAACAGATAGAGATGGTCGCTACCGGTGCCGTCACGCAGGGTCTTGATCGTCGAGAAGTCGGCGCCGGTGAGCTTCTCACTCATTTTCCTGTATGTGAAAAAGCTGAGCTTTTTTATCCCGCGGCCGGGGTCATTCGCTCCCTCGCCATCGTAGATGAGCCCCGTATGGTCGAAATAGCCGCCTTCGTGCTTGAATCCCTCCATGAGCCCGAAGGCAAGAAAGATCTTGTTGACACCTCGTGACAGCGGATATATGAACCGCTTGAAATCGTCCTGGGCCTGCTGCCGTTCCGACTGGTTCGGAAATTCCAGCTTCTTGATCTGGCGCGCCGCCGGACCCGTCGTCTCGGTTGGATCACCGGAATAAGAACCCATCTCGGTAATCCAGATCGGCATGTCGGCGGGAAAACCGTCCGCCTTCAGCGTCTGGCGGATATGCTCGAGAGTATCCGCACCGCCGGGTGACGCACCGGCTGTTCCGGCTTCCGTATCGCGAAGGCGGTACTCACCAGTCGCGGTGCCATACCAGTGAAAGTCGAACACATCAACATATTTGCCACCCAACTCCTTCAATATGGGGGCATAGTCTTTGTCAAAAAAACCGATGTAACCGGAAGGTTGTCCGGTGGCGCCACCGATGAGCACTGTACAATCCGGGCAGGTGTCCTTGATGGCCGTGTAGGTTATCTTCTGAAGAGTCGCGAAATCCCTGGTCTTTGAATTGTTTGGCTCATTGCTGACCTGCCAGTACTTGATGGGGTTTTTCAGTCCTGGCATATCGTTTACGCCATCGCCGTCATAGCGCTCGATCGTCGCCCGGACGAAGGCCAGGTATTTAGCCTCGTCCACAGGCTTGTAGGAGCCCTTGAGGAAGCGTCCCTCGTCAACTGGACCCTGGGGTGAAATGTTGGCGAGTATCCGCATGCTTGCCGGAACTGAGCCCCACTGCTTGTCATAAACGCTGAAATCGTAATCGGGGGAGTTCAGGTCCGGCTGCACCAGGAACCAGAAGGCGTAGACGCCCTCGCGCGCCCAGCCCACCCCGATATTCTGGGCGTCTTTATAACCGCTGTCGGGGTAGCCGCGCCTGGAAACTCTGGCGGGGTGGAAGCCAAAGGGTGATTCT
>JBAZWE010000002.1:61121-68421 GCA_041660545.1 Thermoleophilia bacterium | reverse complement strand
TGGTTTTTATGATAGCGACGCAGCGCAGGATGAGGACGGTCTTTTCCCGGTGAGGATAAAGCCGCCGGTGGAAAACAGCCAGGCTGCGACAGCTCTCATACGTCTTCGACAGAACACGGGTCAGGTTCGTTTCGGCGAGGCGGCCGAGCGGGCATTACTGTTCTATGCCGGCAGTTACAAGGAGCTGGGGCTTTTTTCGGCGGAATATGCGATCGCCGTTCAGCGTCTGCTGGAGCCGCCGGTGCGTGTTACGATCGCCGGCCCTCCAGGTGAGAGTGGTACAGACGAGATGATAAGGGCAGCTCACAAGGCCCGCATACCTTTTCGCTCCGTCGAGGTTCTTGACCCCAAGATTCATGGCGAGGAGCTTGACGCTACCGGATACGGATACAGCGGAAAACCTGTCGCCTATATCTGCATCGGCGCCAGCTGTCAGCCGCCGGTCTTCGATCCGGCCGAACTCGCCGGCAGGCTGGAAACGGGCTGGGCAAACGCAAGCCGCTGAGGCCGGACTCAGGCTTCCTGGACTCGACGGCGTGTTTTTCTCAACGGAGGCGGACCTTGATCAGTGGCAGCAAGACTGACACCGTCAAAGAAGTAGCGACAGCACATGAAGGGACCCTCGACACGAGATTTGCCGGGGAGCTCCTGGATGCGATCGGGCCACTGCTGGGCCGTTTCGTTTCCCCGGGAGGGCTCACGGTCGATTATCGAGGCCTCGAGGCCTGTGATGACTACAAGGCTTATCTGGATAAATCCCTCAGCCTTTCACGGTTCGATCCTGCCTCACTCGAGAGTCGCGAAGAGAAACTTGCGTTCTGGATCAATATCTACAACATGACCGTCATCGATCGTCTTATAAGGCATTCAACATTTGACTCTGTCTGGGAGGACAGGAGTTTTTTTAATCAGGACGCCGTCCGGATCGGAAATCATGAATATTCGCTGGACGATATCGAAAAAGGCATACTCCGCGAAAACGTTCACAGGCAATACCGGCCGCTCAGACAGTTTCGCATCTGGGATGCCCGTAATCGCAATATGATAGTGCCCGCTCATGAATGCGTCTGCTTCGCCCTGGCCAGGGGCTCGAAATCGAGTCCGATTCTCCACTTTTATCAGGCGGAAAAAATCGAAGCCCAGCTTTACGCCGCGGCTACCGGTTTTATCAACGGCGGCGGCGCCATCCTCAATCGTGAGGAGAAAACCCTGTCGATCTCCAGGATTTTTAAATGGCATGCTTCTGACTTCGGGGGAGGTCAGGGGGTCATGAAGTTTATCGCAAACCACTTAAGCTCGGCAGAGGACGCAGCCTTTCTGCGTTCCCATGCCGCATCACTAAAAGTCAGTTACCAGTATTTTGACAGGGACTTAAACATCACTGCCTGACTTGAGGGTGCACAAGGTCGGGTAACTCCGCAGCCACTTCAGTTATGTAAATATGTAGTCATTTGTAGTACAGTGGACATCCACGATTTATCGGGTGAACGTATCAAGGAAAGGGGAGCATGTTGAAAGCATCACAAGGAGGGCGAAAAGCAGGCAAGGTGCTGCGCCTCGCGTTGGTCATGGCGGGAGCGTTGATCCTGATTCTAATGGCCGCGGGGCCGGCGGCATCACAAACGGTCAGCGCATACGCTATTATCGACAACTATTCCGGAGGCGACTGCACCACTATCGGCGCCTGGGACCAATACAGCAAAACCTGCACACTCACGGCTGACGTAGTGACTTCCGGGATCACCATCGGCAGCGACGGGCTTACTCTCGACGGAGCCGGCCACTCAATTACAGGTGGCGGCGCCTACGGCATCTATCTTGAGCATCGCAACCAAACGACGCTCAAGAACATGGACATCTCCGGGTATTCCTACGGTATTTTCCTCGCATGGACAACGACCACCCTGATAACAGGGAACACAATCGACGCATGCGGAGAAGAAAATATCTCTTTGTGGGCCAGCTATTACAACACGATTTCTGACAACGTAATAACCAACAGTCCATGGGACGGGATAGGATTGATCCTCTATAGCGACGGCAACACGGTCAAGAACAACACCATCTCCGGCAACCAGTGGGGCGTATGGGTAAATCAGGCCGGCAGCAATAGCATAATAAACAACAACTTTATCAACAACGCGACACAGGCTGAGATGTCCGGCTCCGGGGCGACTATCTTCAGCTCACCGGAAACAGGTGGCAATTTCTATAGCGACTGGACAATTCCGGACGCCAATGGCGATGGTTTTGTCGACAGCCCCTATATCCTGCCAGGCGGACAGGACGATCTCCCGTATACGGCTCAGAATGGCTGGAAGTGCACGCGCCCGGGACTCAGTCTGACAAATACCGGAGCGCGCTGGGGCAGCTATGCCGACTACCTGGCCCATCAGCTCTCGATCGATTTCAGCATCGCCGACATTGGAGTTGACGCCTACGGGGTGACACTCGTCGGTTCCAACAGTTCAAATGGCGTGACGGCTGCCTCGGATTACCCCGTGTTGATCGGGAATGTAACCTCGGGCGGCAGTGTCACGGTCACGCTCAAGTACGTGGTAATGCCCGGTGTAAATTTCTTCAGGACAGTGACTTACGCTACGGCTAGCGACCTCTGCGGCAAAACATACAGCTATCCGGGCCCATACCCGGGAGTCTAGGCACATAACAGGACCTTCTACCAGCGTGGAGACGCGCCGAGGCGCGTATCCACGTGTTTTTCCATCATCGATCCGGGCCTATAAAACCCGGTCCAACAGCATCTGCTCCAGCTCGATATGGTCCGATTCGATTGCGGTCAGAGCGGTGAATACTTTCCTTACGCGGTCTTCGACTGCCTCATCCGCAGCCTGTCTGTAGAAGGCGGCGGCTTCGATCTCTCTTTCGTGCGCCAGGGAAATGTTTTCCCTGTCATTATCGACTGCGACATCCATGCCGGCCTGCGGTTGCGGCAGTTCGACCCCGAGAATCTTCCTGATCGTGGACGCGTGTTCCGCCTCGATTTTGGCAAGGTACTTGAATATCGCCTGCAGCTCGATACTTGACGTTCTTGACATGGCATCCCGGTAAAACGGGGCGTTGTTTACCTCCAGCTGGAGCGCCGCCAGAAGGTTCGTCCTGGAAACATCGCTTATCACTCCCAGGGATCCGTTTTCATCGATCCAGTCTGTCGCCGGCACCAGGTACTCATCCGCCGCGCCGCAGAACGGGCAATTGCTCGGCTTCTCCTTGCCCATATATGGATCACCACATATCTGGCAACGGTAAAACTTCATATCCAGGCTCCCTCTTTGATTGACTCAGAAACGGTAGAGGCAATTCTATCTCATCATATGCCGGGAAGAGGACCGGCGTTTTTTAAGCTGAAGGCGGGCATGACGGGTATCTGTATCACAAGAAGAACTTCATGACCCCGACTTCTTCAGCCGCAAGACGATAATATTGAAATCAGAGGCAGTCAAACTCTGCAAATCTATCAACTATAAAGGTATACTCGAGGCTTACTTTCAATTTGGCAAATGTGTGCAATTTGCGGAATAAACTTTTTCGTCTGGGCCTTTACCCTTCCCGGGATGCTCGTTATGATAGCTACCTAGAGGCAGGAAATTGACACTGACCCACGAAATGTTGTGTATAGGGTCTTACTAAGCAACAATACCTAGGGTTTTCAGGTAATCTATATGAAGTGTCCTTTTTGTGACTCCACCGAGACAAAAGTGGTGGATTCCCGCGATACGGACTCGCGGGATGCGGTTAGACGCCGGCGCGAATGCCTGGAATGCAAGCGCCGGTTCACTACATACGAGCGAGTGGAAGAAGTTCCACTGACTGTTATCAAGCGGGCGGGAGAGCGGGAAGTTTTCTCCCGTCCGAAGTTGCTTCAGGGTCTGCTCAGGGCATGTGAAAAGCGCCCCATAGTGACGGACACGCTCGAGGAGCTGGTAGACGAGATCGAAGCCGAGTTGCGTAACGAGTTCAAGACGGAAGTGCCCTCGGCGGAGATCGGAGAGCGGACTTTGTCAAAGCTGAAAGATCTGGACAAAGTGGCATATGTCCGCTTTGCGTCGGTATATCGAAAGTTCGAGGACGTGGAAGAGTTTCAGCGGGAGCTGGCCAGGCTTTAAGGCCGGCTGATAACAAGAACGTGTTTTAAGAGGTTATGGGTTGGGGGCCCAATGACTGAGAACCAGCCGGGCGTATCCGTCCGGACGGTGATCTAGGATTTCACTGGCCGATTTTGAAAGAAAGGGGAAATGCAACATGCTAGCCAACCAACCTCAACCGACGACCGGGAATGGCAGTCGGGTAACAGCTCATCCTTTACAGCCGCAACTCTCAGCCAACGCCATGAAAGTTTTGGAAAAGCGGTATCTGAAAAAGGATGAGGAAGGCAATCCGGTTGAGACTCCGGTTGAAATGTTTCGAAGGGTAGCCCGCACGATCGCCGCAGCCGATCTGATCCACAACCCCGAGGCCGACACCGATGCGGTAGAAGAGGAGTTCTACCGGCTTATGGCCCGCCTCGAGTTTTTGCCTAATTCACCCACGCTAATGAATGCGGGCCGTGAGCTGGGACAGCTTTCCGCCTGTTTTGTTCTGCCGGTTGGCGACTCGATGGACAGCATCTTCGAGGCCATAAAAAACACCGCCCTGATACACAAAAGCGGTGGCGGGACCGGTTTTTCCTTCTCGCGTATAAGGCCGGGCAGGGACGTCGTGCTATCGACGAAGGGTATATCGAGCGGCCCCATCTCCTTCATGTCGGTCTTCGATGCCGCCACGGAGACGATCAAGCAGGGAGGCACACGCCGAGGCGCGAACATGGGCATCCTGCGTGTCGACCATCCCGACATACTCGACTTCATTGTCTGCAAGCAGAGCAACGACAAGCTCAACAACTTCAACATCTCTGTCGCACTGACGGAGGAGTTCATGGAAGCGGTCGAGGAGGGGCGTGAATACGACCTGGTGAACCCCAGGACCGGCAAGATCGCCAAGAGCCTCGAGGCGCGACGGGTCTTTGAAATGATAGTGAATCTCGCCTGGAAGAACGGCGACCCCGGCATTATCTTCCTCGACAGGATCAATCGCGACAATCCCACGCCGCATATCGGTGAGATAGAGAGCACAAACCCCTGTGGAGAGCAGCCGCTGCTGCCATATGAATCCTGCAACCTCGGCTCCATCAATCTCTCCAAGGTGGCCGACAGCGCCGGCGGTGTCGATTACGAGCGCCTGGGAAAGATCGTCGAGAGCGCGGTGCATTTCCTGGATAACGTCATCGATGTCAACAACTACCCACTACCCGAGATCGCCGAGATGACCAAGGCGAACCGAAAAATCGGACTGGGTGTAATGGGTTTTGCGGACCTGCTCATAGAGCTGGGCATCCCCTATGACTCCGACGAAGCCGTGGAGACGGCCGAAGCGATCATGGCTTTCATCCAGGAACGCGCCATGATGCATTCGACCAGGCTGGCGGAGGAGCGAGGCACTTTCCCCAATTTCAAGGGTAGCGTATATGACACAAAGGGCGGCCTTAAGGTTCGCAACGCCACAACCACCACCATCGCGCCAACGGGCACTCTGAGTATCCTCGCCAACTGCTCCAGCGGTATTGAACCGCTGTTCGCCATCTCATATGTGCGCAATGTCCTTGATAACACGGAGATGGTCGAGACTCACCGGACATTCGAGCAGATGGCCAAGGACGGCGGCTTCTACAGCGAGGAGCTGATGAAGGAGATTGCGAAGAAGGGCAGCATCGCCGACCTTCCTGAGGTTCCCGATGATATCAAGCCGCTGTTTGCGACCGCGCACGATGTCCAGCCCGAGTGGCATATCAGGATGCAGGCGGCATTCCAGAAATATACCGATAACGCCGTGTCAAAAACGGTGAATTTTTCTCACGATGCCACGACCGCCGATGTCGAGCAGGTCTACCGTCTTGCATACCAGACGGGTTGCAAGGGTGTCACTATCTATCGGGATGGCAGCCGTGAGTCGCAGGTTCTCAATATCGGTGGCGTCAACCATGCCACGGCCGAAGCTGAGGCGGCGCCCGGGCTGGTCAAGCCCAGGTCCAGGCCGGCGGTCACTACGGGACAGACCCGCAAGATCAATACCGGTTGCGGTAGCCTGTACGTGACCATAAATGAAGACGAGCACGGCCTGCATGAAGTATTTTCCTCCATGGCGAGGGCAGGCGCCTGTAAAGCCGCCCAGTCCGAGGCGGTCAGCCGTTTGATATCGCTGGCCTTAAGGTCCGGAGTCGACTGTCAGGCAATACTCAAATCCATAAAGGGAATACGATGTCCTTCACCGGCTTTCGGTGAAGGTGGTAAGCAGATCATGTCCTGCCCTGATGCCATCGCGCGCGCGGTCTCGGAATATATAGAAGCGTCACCGCATCTGAAAGAGGGCGGGATCAGCGGCGAACTGACTTCCTCGGTTGAGTTGAGTCATTGTCCGGAGTGCCCGGAATGCGGCGGCATGGTCGAGTTCGGCGAGGGCTGTCTTTTCTGCCGTTTTTGCGGATTCTCGAAGTGCGGTTAAGCATATAGTGCTTCGTGCTTCCTGTCAGAAGGAAGAAGAAGCGAAATTGCGTAAATATACCCTATGACAAAAGGGCGCCAGACAACGTCGCCGCTAGGCGGAAATAGAAGCCGCACAAAACGGCATCAGAAACTGGCTGCCCTGAAAGACCCCAGGCCGTCATCACGAGTTGATGGCGTCAGGCAAAAAAACAAGTCGCGCCGGATGATAAGCAAGCCTCAGATCGCGGTCAGTCATCTGGACATCCGCCGTACCAACAGGCAGTTGAGGGTGCTGGCGCTGGTATGTGCCAGCTTCTTTTTTCTTTGGGTATCCCTGAAAGTATTTGCGCAGGCCGACCTCTGGCCGCTTCTTGCCGTACCCATTCTGCTTTCCGCATGGTTCTTTTATGAAGTCGGTGTGCTGGTGGCACTGGCGCTGGCCGGGCTTCTGTTGATTCAGACGTCTTTTGACAAGTCCGGGCCGATGATGGTTGCGCTGTTTACTTTCACGGCCATAGGCCTCGGTCTTGCGTGGGGTCAGCGGCGCCAGAAGCGTATGCATCGCCGCATTTTAAGATCATCTCTTACCGACTCTCTCACGGGTCTCTACAATTATGGCTATTTTATGGATGAGCTGGAGCGCGAGCTCCACAGGGCGGATCGTTATGGCGGCTCTGTCACGCTGGTCATGTTCGATGTCGACCACTTCAAACTTTTTAACGATCGCTTCGGACATCATGCGGGGAACGAGGCCCTCAAGACAG
>JBAZWE010000002.1:37345-61111 GCA_041660545.1 Thermoleophilia bacterium | reverse complement strand
TCAAGACAGTGGCGGCCATGCTCAAACGGCAGAAGCGCGAATCTGATGTTGTGGCGCGATTCGGTGGGGAAGAGTTCGTGATCGTGCTTCCGGGTGACGAAGCCGCGGGAATCGAGACGGCCACACGGCTGAGACGGGCAATATCACAATTAAAGATTCCTGTGGGCGGGGGCTCGACCACGGAGATTACCGTGAGCGCGGGAGTTTGCTGTTATCCGAAAGGGGCGGCCTCCAAGCAGGAGCTTCTGGACCGTGTCGACCAGCTTTTATACATCTCAAAGAAGAGCGGGCGCAACAGGGTCAGCGTCGCCCCGGAAAAGAAGCGTCTGGCGGTTTCCTGATTCCCGTCTGAACTGTTTAAGCAAGAGTTCTCGGGGATACAAAATGCGGCGGAAGGGCAGGTAGGTTAATTCATGGATGAAAACGCGCCTAAAGTAAAAACAGAACACATCAGGGTAAACATAGAGACACGCAGTTGCGCCATAATCGGCACCGTTCACGCACCGGCACTCGCGTATCGCAGCAGGCTCTCGGATCTGCTCAACCAGAAAGACGCGGGTTTTCTCTCCGTGACCGACGCGTCTGTTTATCATTTTGATAATCTCAAAGAGCCCGTATATACCACTCATTACCTGGCTGTGAATCTAGACAGCATCGAGCTGGTCAGGCCACTGGACGCTTAAGGAGCGCGACGTAGTTATTCAGGTACGGGTCCCTGTAGCAGGAAGCACACCCAAACCAGGAATATGATCTCCACGCCTGTCAGCGCTGCAGTGACCAGGATTATCAGTCTCGCAAAGCGCGTCCTGGTCGAGCCGCTTGTCAGCCGGCTTCTTTCAATTCGTCCCATCACCAGGTAAGCGATGTGAATCAATCCGAAGAAAAACCCGCCGTAGAAAAACTGCCACTCGGGACCGGTCCTGCGAAGTAAAAGGTAATAGTAAAAAACCTCTATCATCAGCAATAAAGTGTTCAGCCGGTAGCCGGCGTCGACCAGTCGCTTAAACTCGGCTCCCGGCACCACCTCGGCCAACCGCGCACGCTCATGTCCGAGGTCCCTTAAGGCACGCGGCACCAGGCCCAGCGTGAAAGCGCTGCCGGCTATCATGAGAACCGTGAATATGAACATGAAGATACGCAAAATCTTTTAGCACCCTCCCTGGAACCTACCTGGCGCCGCGCCGTTATTCAGGCTCAGGCATCCCTTTTTTTCTTATGCTCGTCAGGCTCCTCAAGGAAGCGCCTGTACAGCAGGTCTGCGTTTGATAGCAGGAAGAATATCGATAGAAGAGGAAGCGCCGGGACGCCGATGTCCAGTCGCACGCCTATCACCATCGTGCTCACGAATGAAAGTGTCATCGCCAGGGCGGTCGTGGTTCGTCTTAAGCGGTAAGTCAAAGTGCAACCCGTGAAGATGGAAAAAAAGATAATGTCGGCGGCGCCGATCCTGGACGCACCCGATGCCCCGAAAACAGGCATGCTTACCGTCAGATATTCCAGCCAGGGACCGCCGCTCTCGACCATCTTCTTTGTCGGTCCCAGGAAAACGCTATAGAAGTCCACAAGTACGATCAACAGGGAGATCAGCAGAACCTGGCCGACCGATGTGAGAATCAGGGATATCCAGAGGCCGAGGCTGGTCGCGAACAGAACCTTTGCCAGCCCCTCCAGAGGCGTCAGCCCCACGATTATCGCGCCCGCGGTGGTAAAGAGGGCGCTGCCTGCTATCAGTAGCACGCGGTGTCTCAAAGCAATCAGAAATGCCAGGCTCGAGGATAAGGCGCAGGTGATGACAATGCCGAGCGAAAAGGCAAGAATGAGCCGGGCGTCTGATTCGGGGTCAATCAGGCCCGCCGCGGGCAGCAATACAAGGGCCGCCGTCATGGAGGCCAGCAGGCCGGCATATACGAAGACGGTCTTAAGCTCCAGGCTGGCGTTAAGAAACGGCTTCCGTATCAGATCTCCTTTCGGATTCGATCTGCGGTCGAGTCTTGAAACGCGGCTTTCCACCTTTCTAGTAAGGTGGTAGTGACTCGTACCAGTCGCCAAGGACCTTGAACGCTTTCCAGAAACGGGTTTTCTGACTTTGGTCGTTCAACGATGAATCTATCTCGGGTGTGACCAGCACCTCCGTCGTGGGAGTGAACGGCTGGATCTCACCCGGCTTGTATGCCAGTTTCTGCGCCATCGGGAATTCCAGGGCGTTGACGGCCTCCAGCGCGGGCTCGCCCATGATCACGACCAGTTTGGGCTGGACCACCATCAGTTCCCGGACCAGGTACTGGGGGCAGTTTTCGCACGCTTCCGGTTCCTGTACGTTGGCGCACTTGATGATGTTGGTGCCATATAGAAGCAGCGAGTCGATACCCAGCTTCTGGCAACCCTTCATGATCGCCTCACCCGATCTTCCGAAAAAAGCGACTCCCTCGGAAGCTTCGCTCGGCAGGGTCTTGTATTTGACCAGGAAGATGTCCGCCAGTGGATGGCCGGAGCCGATGACCGGCACCGCCCGGCCGTGAGCGCATTTCTCACAATGAGTCAGTTCCCGGCACAGTTCATTGATGTCGGAAATAGCGCGGGTCAGGTGTTTGTCGTAGATATCGTCTGGCCTGGACAATAGTACCTCGTATTTTATGGCAAGAAACTCCCTGCCGGAGTGCCCGTAAAGGAGGCGCCACGTAACCCTTCCATCAAACGGGCATCGCGCCGGGCCGCAAGCTATTAGTTATTAGTCACTTCGGTGATAATTCCTGCAATCGGCGGTATTGGTGCGGAGGTTCGCCCTCAGGCTGGCGCTTGCCTGTCAAAACGTGCGACTACCTCGATGTGCGGCGTGTGTGGGAACATGTCGACGGCGCCGATCCTCATAAGCCTGTAGCCGCCTTCAGCCAGTTGTGCTGCGTTGCCTGCCATCGTGGACGCGTTGCAGGATACATATACGAGTCTGGGCGCGTCCAGTTCGAGGATTCGCTGCACCTCTTTTTTGCTGGCGCCGGCGCGGGGCGGGTCGAGAATGATCAGGCCTGGCGCGGCATCAAACCGCATGTTCTTCAGTACAGATCTCACTCTTCCGGCCGAGAAGGTTGCATTACCGATATCATTGGCGCGAGCATTTATGTCCGCGAGCCTGACTGCATCCTCGACAATCTCCACTCCCATGATCTGATGGCAGCTTTGGGCAAAGAACAGGGCGATCGATCCAATGCCTGAGTACAGGTCAAGGACCAGCTCGTCTCCATGCGGCTGTGCATAAGACAGCGCTTTCCGATAAAGGCGTTCAGCCATCAGCGTGTTTGTCTGAAGGAACGATGCCGGAGAGACCTCCAGGCGCAGACCACAAAGCTCTTCAAAAATATGATCCCGGCCAGCGAGGACGGTATATGGAAAGCCTCCTGCAACGGAAGCCCTGGTTGCGTTAACGCTCCAGACGAGCGACTTTATCCCGGGAAAATCGGCTACAAGTCTGCCCGCGAAGCGTTCCGCGTCCGGAAAATCACCCTGGCCGGTCACGATATTTACCATGATCTCGCCCGTGTTCTTTCCCTCTCTGATGACCAGGTGGCGCCAGAATCCTTTACCGCTACCGGTGTCATATACCCCGGCGCCGGAAGCGATAGCAAATTCGCGGATACGGTTCCTTATGTCGTTTGTGACCTCTGAGTGGAGCAGGCAATCCTCTACATTCATCACCGAGCGCCACTGGCCTGGCAGGTGAAAGCCGAGCGCCAGTCCGTCCTCGTTCTCAGCAAAGGAGAATTCGACCTTGTTACGATATCGCCAGAGCGGATCGGCACCCATGGGGGCATCGATTTGAAAGCCGCTCTGTCCGCCGATGTGCTCAAGACATTCGACTACCTGGTTCTGTTTGTAGCGAAGCTGGCTCTCGTACGCCAGCGTCTGCCAGGAGCAACCACCGCAGATGCCGAAGTGTCTGCAGGCCGGCGCAACCCGCGACTCGGACGGGTTCAGGACCTCCAGGGTCCTCGCTTCTGCCCAGGATGGCTTTGATTTCGTGATCTGGGCCCTCACCACATCTCCAGGCACGGCGCCTTCCACGAAGATCACATAGCCGTCCCTGCGGGCGACCCCCTTGCCGCCAAAGGCAAGGTTGTTTACTTCAAGCTCCAGCTCTTCATTTTTGGATGGTTTATTCAATGTTCTCGGATCAGCGATATTTATCAGGTGTTTGCAGCATACGCACAAACTCAGCATAGCAGTTGGAAAAGCACAGGAAAAAGAGGAGCGCTGTTTGCGGAGTGGGAATCCGATCCTTCAGAATGCCATGCAGCCTGACAACCGGCTCCGGGCTTTATCGGCTACGCATAGCGAGCAAGTTTGCTGCCTAAGTCGTTGGAAATGCTGAAAGCCCGGGATAGATGTAATACTCGTCTACCATGGAAGACATGGTCATCGGGCCGAACATGGACCAGTCCATATCCTTTGCCGTTGTCCGGCTTACGACCACCCTGGCAGCCACCTCATCGGTCTTTATACCCTGGTCGACTCCGTACATGATGACGGTTACCCTTGCAACCTCGGGATATTCGAATAAGTAAGCCATTATCTTTCCGGACGATGAGGCCATGATCCCCTCCACGGATCCGTCCTCACTATTTGCGGGCCGCTTGATGCCAACCTCAACGATCTTATCCATACCATCGCCGGAGAGGGTTGCCTGGCGCACCTGGATTGTCTTGCCAAAGGCGCCGGTAACGGCCTCCATAAGATGATCCTGCGTGAGCAAAGCAGGCTCAGGAGCATTTCTCAAAGTGGAATCATTGCGGAAAGTACCCGCGTTATAACCGCAGCCGGCAATAAGGGTGCAGAGAATGACGGTCGCAAGTGCTCCAAAAAAAAGGACGGTTGCGCCGCCGAAGTTTCGCCTGTTTTTTTCCCCATGCATCACAGAAGCCATTATTTATCACAAACCGAAAAAATAGAATTTTGGCAGGCTGCTTTAAAGTACTGCAAATTCCGTGCCAAGGTAGGGTTTTCTTCGCGTTAGCTCATTCCTGCCGCAAATTTTCACTGATAAAACTCAGATGTCTTTTAGAATAAAGCAGACTTTCGTGTTAAATCATACACTCAGAAGTGGCATTTGACGTAAATCCGGAAGTAGATCGCAAGTCCTCGAATCTTCCTTTTCATTTATGTGCCAGGCGCAGCCACCTCGCTCCGCTTCCGTTGCCCATAAAAAAGTACCAATTAGGTCAGGTTTTTTGATTTCTTCGGAATTTTCTTCCTGATATGTTCAAAGTTGGCACGATTTCTGCTTATTGGGAATGTGAAAGCGTTTATTTGTTCCCTCTCATATCGGTCTGGGTCAAATGCTCGCTTTTTCATCATCCTCCGGCTCCGGCTAACCACCGGAGCCTTAAGAGACAGCCGGTTAACCCACCCCCCCAGTTTTTTGGGCCGGAAAACATAGATTCAGCTGAAGACTCTCTGACGTTAAGACAGAGAATGGGAATGGTGTGTAGACCGGATCGTCGTTGGAACCATGGGAAATCCAATTTCCTGATTCCGAATGATTCTTTTTCAGCCTTCCTGTTTTCTCCCAAGCCAGAGACGTCTGATGAAACTAAAGCAAGACTCCGCGGGAGGTGGTAAATAGAGAGTCAGATGAATGGACGGGAGCTTTGGAACAATTTGCGACCACTAGAGAGATGAAGGAGTGAAAATGAAGGCAGAACAGGATAAGAAAGTACTGGAAGAGACCGCCTCAGGCTCCAAATCGCGTAGCGCTATGTCGAGGCGTAAGTTCATGAGTAGGGGTGCTCTGGTTGTGGGGGCCGCGGGTGCCACAGTTGCCGCAACCGGGGGTCTGGGTTTGCTGACAGGTTCATTTGCGAGCGCTCAAACGTCGCCGCCGACCTGTGCAACCACGCCTGGTACCGTCAAGCATCCCCGGGGGACCTGGGGTTATCCCACGGGCGGCCTGGATGCCGCCGCCTGCGGCGAGCGCGCATATCACAAGTTCTTTACCGGGGCCTGCTGTCTGGCTGTAGTCGACGGTGTTCTGGGGACCCTTCAGGACACGCTGGGATCACCATACACCAACCTCGACCTGACAGCGTTTCAGTTCGGTGGCGCCGGCGTCAATGGCTGGGGAACAATCTGCGGATGCGCCCTGGGGGCCGCCCTTTGCACCAATATTGTTGCAGGCAAGGAGGGCACGGTTGACAAGGGCAGCAAGATGTCCAATGATTGCCTGGCTTACTACGCAGCTACGTCGATGCCTGTTTATGTGCCGGTTACCTCGGAATACGCAACTCTCGGTGGCACAATCTCATCTTATTTACCCGGCGGCACATATCCTACGTCAGTCGCCAGCTCTCCCTTGTGCCACGTGTCGACAAACAAGTGGATGAACGCCGCAAACCTCGATCCCAATAAACCCGCAGGATACAGCATCGTCAGCAGCACCATCGAAAGAAAAGACAGATGCGCCAGGCTGGCGGGAACCATGGCCTACAAGGTAGTCGAACTGCTCAATGCCTGGAAGGCGGGCACATATACAGCGGGGGCCTGGGGCGGCGCGGGTGTAGGCAATCCGGGCGGATCACCTGCACAGAACAACTGTACGGACTGTCATACCATCTGACCATAAACCCAGAATAACTTCGCAAACAATCAGGAGGAGAAGGAAATGAAGTTGATAAAGAGGCTGGGTCTTATGGCAGTAGTGGGCGGCATGATGTCCCTGGCACTAATTCAGGGAATTGGCGCCACGGGCAGCGCGGCGGTCGGTGAGACCTCGTGTTACTGTTCGCAGCCCGTCCTGAGCCTGACCCAGGAGAACGTATATTGGGGCAGCTATGCTGATTATACAAACAGAACACTGTCGATCGATTACGATGTGACCAACAGCTCCACCAATTACGCCAACGCTCACAACCTGCAGATAGTCGGGACGAGCAACACTTCAGGCGTAATATCCATCGATCACGGACGGGACATCAACATGGTCTCCGCCGGCGAATGCGAGCTGGTAACGGTCAAGTACGACGTGCCCTCCGGGGTCGGTTCTTTCAACACCAGCGTATACGCGACGACCAAGGATCAATGTGGCACTTCCTACGACTATCCAGGTCCGATGCCTTCAGCGTAAAGTATTCGTCGGCAGCCGGAACAGTCTGTAATTGAACTTAAGAGGAGGATGCCATGCAGGAAAAACGGAGTAAGGGCGACAGCGCCTATTTGAAGCCGGAGCTCATAGTGCATGATAACTTGAAGGACATCACATATGAGTGTCCGAACTGGCAGTGTAGCGTTGTGGTGCCGTCACCCCCGCAGGGGCCATAATACGGTCACGATAAACAAGAGACCGAAACGGGGCGAGGTCCCGAAGGGACCTCGCCCCGCATGATGGGCAATAAGATGAAATCCAGCAACAAAGGGGATGATGACTGCAAGTGAAGTAGCAGGCAGGCGGCAACCAATCCGGTCAGAATACTGATAAACACGCAGGATCTGCCAAATTGACATGCCTGACCCCCTACCCTAGAATGTTTTTGGTGTCATTTTTTTGAAATTCTATAGTTAGTTCATCCAAGGAGCTGAAAAACATGCCTTTTTCCATGCCAGGTATGGGTGAGTGGATTATCATCCTGGTTATTCTTCTGGTCATCTTCGGACCGAAGCGTCTACCGGAACTCGGGCGATCCCTGGGCAAGGGCATCAAAGAGTTCAAAAAATCCACCAGTGAACTCACCGAGCAGTTGACCGCCGAAGAGCCAAAGACGACCACGGCCGAGAAGGCGGAGAAGGAAGAGACTGCCAAGAAGCCTGCAGAAAGCCCTGAGTCCAAGGCTTCTGAAACCAAGACTACTTAATCCTACCGCGAGCCGCGGCAACATTCCCTCCGGTGCCTGAGTTACCAAAAGATTTCCATATGTCTCTGATCGAGCATCTGGAAGAGTTGCGCAAACGGATAATCAGGTCAATTATCGCCCTTACCGCAGGGGTTATCCTCGCGTTTGCGTTCAAGTCCTACCTGCTGCAGATTCTCGTAGCGCCACTCAACGGCAGGGAGCTGATCACTCTTTCTCCGACCGAGTCTTTCATGACGGTGCTGAAAGTCGCCGGTTATGCCGGAATGATCCTCGCCTCTCCAGTAATCATTTTCCAGATATGGGCCTTTGTGGCGCCGGGGCTGAAGTCGAAAGAAAGGCGGGTAATATATTTCGCGTCCTTCTTTACCACGGTACTCTTCCTGGTCGGAATTTTCTTTGCCTGGTATATGGTGTTGCCGCGAGGGCTGGATGTTCTACTTAATTATCAGGGAGATTACTTTAATCAGCATCTGCAGGCCGATCAGTACTTCTCATTAGTATCCGTGTTCCTGCTCGGCTTCGGAATAATTTTTGAGACCCCGGTCATGATATTGACGCTGGCCAGGCTGGGAATCGTCAACACCCGGATGCTCAGGAAAAATCGCAAGTACGCAATTCTCGTCGGAACTATCTTGAGCGCCGCGCTGACTCCCGGACAGGATATGTTCTCGATGCTCATGATGGCGGTACCGTTTCTTCTCCTTTTCGAAGTAAGCGTGCTGGCCAGCAGGTTCGTCCAGAAGTCGAAGCGCATCAAGGATGAAGTCGAGGAGATTGAGGTAGAGGATGGCAGCGCCGGGGATGCGGCGGGTTAGATGGAATCGCAACTGGACAGGGAGACTGCTGCCGTATATGAGCCTGAACCGGTGAAGGCGTTCACGGATGAAATGCATGTCCGACCGCTCGATCTCTCGGTCGTCGTTCCCGTATTCAACGAAGAAGAGCGCATTGTTAATACCATAACCCTGCTGGCCGCCTATCTGGGTTCTCAGGGGAAGAGCTATGAAGTGGTCATATCGGACGATGGCAGTCACGATGAAGGCCCGCGCCTGGTACGCGAACGCTTTGCCGGTAATGACAACGTCCGGCTCATCAGGGATAAGGAGAATCGCGGTAAGGGGGCGGCCGTGCGGCGGGGTGTCCTCGCGGCGCGCGGAGAGATAATAATCTTTACCGATGCCGACCTTTCCTATCCCGTCGAGACCATCAGCCTCTGTGTAAACGCGCTTGCAGACCACGATGTCGCCGTGGGCTCACGCAACATGCCGGACTCCGCAATCGAGATCACGCCCACACTTATGCGGCGTATCGCGGGGCCTGTCTTTAAGTCGATTGTCAGGAGCCTGGTGATAAACGGATTCACCGATACCCAATGCGGTTTCAAGGGTTTCCGTTCCCAGGCGGCCCATGACATCTTCACCAATTGCGCCGCCAACGGATTCGCCTTCGACGTGGAGGTGCTGGCGCTGGCAAGAATGTTTGGTTACAGCATCACCGAGGTTCCGGTCCGCCTGCTCGTGGATTCATCCGATTCGCGCATCAACTTGACCAGCGATCCCTTGAGGATGGTCGGAGAGCTGCTTCAGATCAGGCGCAGACTGAAAAAAGTCAGAGAAGAATTACCGCGGTCTTCGGACGACATCTAGCCAACGGGTCATCCCTGCCGGTCGTTTGGCTTTAAGTTAAAACTCCTCGAAGGTTCCACTACGCGGCGGGTGCCGCGGAAATAAATCCGGACTATTTTACCAGTTCCTTGAACGCTTCAACCCCGGTATCCGATCTCACCCGGTATCGTAGCAGCTCACAAGGGGTGCTGCTCGATTGCGTTTCTCCAGCCTTGGTTGTAGTGGCCAGCAGGTAGCCCGATTCTTTCGCGTAAAGCATCACGTCGGTGTCGTACTTGCCGGCCGGATAGCAAAGCCAGTAAACAGGATGACCGAGGTGTGCTTCAAGCGCCGCCGCCGAGTCCTTGAGTTCGTGATTCAGTTCAGTACCTGAAAGAGTCGTCAGATCCGCATGGGTAGACGTGTGTGAGCCAACGTCCATTCCTTTTGAGTCCAGTCCGGCAACCTGGTCCCAGTTCATATATTCCGCTGTGCCGACTTTTTCACTGATCACATAGAAGGTTGCCGGGAAGCCGTACTTCTCGAGGATGGGGGCCGCGACGCTGTAGTTGTCCAGATAACCGTCGTCCAGGGTAAGCATCACCGGATTCGGTGGCAGAGCTTCTCCCGAAAAAAGCGCCTTGAAAAGCTGTTTTTCGGAAACAGGACTATAGTCCGCCTGCTTGAGGAAACTCATCATGGCCTCGAAATCGGATGCGGAAACAGTAAGGCCGCGACGGATCTCATCGGCGCCGGCTGGCGGGTCGCCTACGTGATGGAACATAAGAATGGGAAGTCTGACCTCCCTGGCAGGGCTGGGAGTCTGTACGGGAAAGCTTAAAGGCTCGAAAGAAACCTTGTTGTTGTTCTCATCAGCGCTGTTCCCCGTCTCTGAAGGCTCGGGTGTATGGCAGAGGGCAGGCTCGGCTTCGGTGGAAACATCCGTTGCCTGCGGTTCGGAACCGTCGGCCTGGCTACCGCAGCCTGGCAAAAAAACCATTGCCATCAGCACTGCAAGAGCCAGAATCCACAGGTGTCCGTATTTGATTTTTCGCTTCATCAGGCCGCCGGCCTTCAAGGCGATACCGCCGTCGTGGCTGTCGAAGCCGGTGTTGTTGAAGTCTGCGTGGTATTTGATGGAACCGATGCGGCCGATGCCGGCAACCTGGAGATTCTCAAGATAGGAATGAGCATGTCCGCGGTGGGTTTTACTCCGAAGGCGCCCTTTTCTCCCGCCAGCACAGACACCAGGGAGACCTGGCCGATCCTGCTGTCAAGATTGTCTACAGAAGAGACGTCTACGCTCAAAAAGAGCGGTATCTCCGACCGGGGGGCATCCTCAGGTTCAGAGCCCACCGCAAGCAGACCCAGCTCCTTGACGCTCAGCAGCAGATTTTTTTCCAGGTCGTCATACGCTGAAACCTGATTGTCGTCGGCGCGGGTTATCAGGACAACCGCGTCAACCGGGATGTCGTAGCGGCCGCTGGTTGAATCTATCAGTGACCCTTGCAGAGTCGGGATCAGCTTCGATGCACCCGACTTACCGATATCCCTTGCCAACTGCTTGCCGGCTACGGCGGTGAAATGGGAATCGTCCAGACCCGCAAACTGGGGGTCGGTCTTCAGTTCGGTTTTGACTTTCGCAGTCGCTGCGGCCAGATCATAATGTGAGTTTAAGATTGTAGTGGAAACGATCTGGCCACCGGCGCCGTGAACTGCCGATGTGAGTTTGCGCTGGATTTCATCACTTGTGTTCGATGAGGCTACCAGGGCTATTTTTTTCCCCTGCAGTCGCCCCCCGACCAGAAAAGGAAACGTGTCTTCCTGAAAACGCTGATTGTGCGCCTGGTCGCGGCTTAATGCGTTGTTCTCTTCACGAAGACTGTCCAGGCCTTTCTGGATATCGTCCACTATCACCTCGCGACCTACGTCCAGCACACCGTTGCCGGATATGCTGATACCTACCAGCACGCCGAGACCCAGGGCCAGGAAGATGGCCATCAGGGACAACAGGTGATATCTCCAGGTAAGCATTACAGGTTAGTGATGAGTTTGAATTTTAACGCCACAAGGTTGGCAATGGACCTTAGCTGTGGCGATGATGAAATCACGACCGCCATGGGCACTAAAGCTGCCACAAAAAGCACCGCCACTTCAACGGCCAGGCGCAAAAAAGATGGATCTTTAACCTCTTTGGCTGCTTGTGACCTATCCGGATCCCCCGCTCCCTCAAGCGACCAGGCAACTGTTTTCTTCCAGACACCCGGAACTGTTTCCCGCGCCTTGAGAACGAGCAAAAGCAACATCGGCGGTCCGAAGACAACCAGCACCCGTAACGGCTTCTGTATAGACATGTCCACCGGCGCGTGCCACCAGAAACTGTCGAAGAACATGACGCTGAAGGAAAAGGCCAGACAGGCTATGTACATCAGGCGCCAGGGCCTGAGCGCCACAAGGCCCAGAGCCAGGGTCAAGTACCAGGGCTGGAACCAGAATAGCGCAAGTGGCGTGAGAAATGCTAGTCCGGCCGAGGCCGAAAGCAATCCCGCCGTATCCTTGATCCCGATTATCTGCCAGAGGAGATATGCAGCCAGGATAGCGCCCAATGACAACTGCACCACCGTATTGGACAGCGAGAGCTGTAAGTGATCCGCTGCCATGTCTCTTATGATCGATGCCAGGGTAAAATTCGTTTTTTGGCCCACGGTGGTCAGATAATTGAAGGTATCTTTTCCTGCCCACAAAGGCAGATAACTGACAACCGTCACCACGCCGGCAATTGCAAACGAGCTTGCCCCGATGCCCAGTTTTTTCCAGAGCCCGGGCTGTTTGCGTATCAAAAGCGCTACATAGACCAGCAGGATGGGCAGGGTGATGAACTTGACCAGCGTGGCCAGTGTAAGGCAGAGCACACCTATCAGATAGCGGCGATCCAGATAACAGAGGATGCCCGCCAGCACCAGCGACAGCATGAGGATGTCATTGTGCGCGTTGGCCACAACAAACGTCAGCACAAACGGGTTCCATCCATAAAACAACAGCGCTTTCTTCTCGAGCCCGGGCTTGAGACGGGCGGCTATTTTCCATATGAGGACGAGATTGACCAGGTTGATACTGATGAAGAAACCTTTGAACAGGAGGAAATTGGCGATGATGCCATTACCGGCCAGACGCGCGAGCGCCGCGGTCAGATAAACATGTATCGGTCCATAGACCGAGCCGGTCCCGACCCAGCCGCCAAGCCCGAAGAACGGGTCGTCGGGAAAGTATGTCGCGGGGATCACCAGCGGGTTCTCCCCGTAGACGGTCAGGATGCGGCCATGGCGGATGTAGTCGAACAGATCGGTGGACAAGAGAAAAGGAGTAAAGAACATGATGATATGGAAAGCGACCGCGAACCCGAAAATGCAATACGCGACAAGGTCTTTTTTGGCGCCAGGGCGTGAAAGATGCTCGTCTTCTTCACGCACGTGGGCTCCGACGGCCTTCAGGGCCAGCAGGTAAAGGCCGAAGAGCATCAGGGCGTTAAGGCAAATGAATATATATAGAAGGTAATATCGTGAGAGATCAAAACCGCCCTGGGGCAGTGCCAGGTAAGGGGGAAAGTGGGTGTCATCCGTGCCGGGAATAAAAAAGGGCATGATGGCGAAAAGGAAATAGGCTAACACGGACATAGCCCCGACGGTCGCCAAAACCGGCAACTGGTGGGCGCTGCCCTGGCTCCAGAACTTTTTGATTTTAAGACGGGCTTTTGTCGAGTATCTCATCGCCTCGGTCCGATCTGCCAGGCGGCTTGACGGCCGGTACGGCCGGCCGGGAAGGATATTCTTTGTAGCCGCAATATCTTATAGAAAGACAACGTAATGCTCAAGGCGGCTACCCGCGGGTATGTTTTGCTCTGGGCGGCCGGTCTTTTATACTAATGCAATCGCGGAAGACCCAGTCCGGAGTTTATCCAGGGGTCCAAAGCCAAAGGAGACAGGGCAGTATGACTGATAACGCCGAGGCGGCACAGAACGGCACTACAGTGAATGGAAAAATAAGGATTTACAGGGCTTCCTGGGTTATGCCAATCATCAAGGAGCCCATACACAAGGGTGCGGTAGCTGTTCTTGACGATAAAATCCTGGCGGTCGGCCCGGCCGAAGAGGTCATAGCCGCATACCCCGGCGCCGAGATTACAAAGTTTCATCACGCCATCCTCCTGCCGGGTTTTGTGAACTGCCACAGCCACATGGAATATGCGGTCTTTCGCGGCCTGCTTGATAACATGAATTTCGGTCCCTGGATGCTCAGCTTTCTCGATCACAAGGGGATGCTTTCCGTCGCCGACTATTCCGTTAGCGCCCGGCTGGGGGCATCGGAGTGTGTCGCGTCCGGCATTACCACCGTAGGCGACTCGATGTATTCCGGTATGAGTCTGCCTGCCATAAAAGAGGCAGGACTCAGGGCCCGTGTATATCAGGAAGCTTTCGGTATCGATGACGCCGTCATATCAGAGACCATGGCCAGACTCACTGACACTATCGACGAACTCAGCGAGCAGGCTGACGAGCTTCGGGAGATAGGAGTCTTTCCACACGCGACCTATACGGTGAGCGCCAATCTGTATCAGGCGATCAGCAAATTTGCCCGCGAGCGCGGCATGAAGGTCGCCACGCATCTGGCGGAGAGCAAGGATGAGTCGGTCTATATCCGATCCGGCACCGGAGTCCTGGCACTGGACCTGCGGGAAAAAGTCGGATGGGACAACATCAGCCGCGAGCCTTTCGGCGTCACGCCGGTGAAGTATCTGCAACAGTGGAACGTATACGGCCCGGAGTTCATGGCTGTGCACTGCGTGCACGTAAGCCAGGCCGCCATCGAGATACTGGCCAAGCACGATGTGGCCATCGCTCATTGCCCCAAGAGCAACGCCAAGCTCGGTTGTGGCATTGCGCCGCTGCCCGCATTCCTCGAAGCTGGCATCAGGGTCGGTTTTGGCACCGACAGTCCGGCAAGCAGTAACATCATGGATATGTTCGGCGAGATGCGTACCGCCATCTTTCTTCACCGCGGCATGCAGGGCGACGCCGGTGTGCTCAGTGCTGAAGAGTGTGTGCAGATGGCGACCCTCGGCGGCGCCAGAGTCATGGGAATGGAAGACCGGATCGGCTCCCTGGAGCCTGGCAAGCAGGCGGATTTGATCGCGGTCGATATGGAATACAGCCATTTCACACCGATCCACGACGCCTACTCGGCGCTCGTCTATGGAGCCAACCAGGAAGACGTTTTCTTTACGATGGTCGCGGGCCGGACGCTCTACGACAAGAAAATACTATTGACTATGGATGAAGCTGAAGCCACCACCAGGGCGTTCGAGGTTAAGGAGAAACTCTGGCGGTAGGAAGCCTAAATCAACGCTTCCTCAACACCCAACTTGGCCCTAAGCCCCCAATTACCGTATAATGCATCAAGTACATCAACGGAAGACTCGGTTGTCCCTCTTGTTCCTTTTCTGAAACCTTATGGACCAACTGCGTCTGCAACATGCAGTGCGATCCATAATGGCGCACAGAAAAGGAGTTTTTATTTTGTTTGAAAATCTAGGTTTGGAAGAGCGCCTGCTCAAGGGCGTCAAAGCTATGGGCTATACCGAGCCCACCCCCATCCAGAAGGAAGCTATCCCCAAGGTACTCGAAGGCCGCGACATCGTCGGCTGTGCCCAGACGGGCACCGGCAAGACAGCAGCTTTCATCCTGCCGATCCTTCAGAAGATGAGCAAGGGCCGCGGCGTCAAGGCATTGGTCGTGACACCGACACGCGAGTTGGCCGGGCAAATCGAGGATGTGGCTCGTTCCTGTACCCGTTTCACCGGGCAGAAAGTAACCGCCGTATATGGCGGTGTCGGATATCAGCCGCAGGCGGACAAGATCCGCCGGGGAATCGACCTGCTGATCGCTACGCCGGGAAGGCTGCTGGATATCCAGCGCCGGGGCGATGTCGATTTAAGCGGCGTCGAGATCCTTGTTCTGGATGAGGCGGATCGCATGCTCGACATGGGCTTCCTGCCCGATGTAAAGCGCATCATCAATCTTTGTCCCGAGAAGCGCCAGAACCTGCTCTTCTCGGCTACGATGTCTCACAAGGTGCTTGGCGTTCTGGGCACGACACTGAACAATCCCATGCGTATCGAGGTCAGTCCGAGCGCAACACCGATCGAGGCGATCGAGCAGGCGGTATATCCGGTCGGCAGCACACAAAAGGGAGACCTGCTTGTGCAGCTGCTAAAGGAGCGGGACTTAGACAGGGTTCTCGTCTTCACGCGCACCAAACACCGCGCCGACCGTGTCTGCCGCACCCTTTCCCGCAAGGGCATCAAGGGAGTGGCCATCCATTCAAACCGCAGCCAGGGTCAGCGTCAGCAGGCGCTCGACGGCTTTAAAAGCGGGAAGTACCGTGTTCTCGTGGCAACTGATATCGTAGCCCGGGGCATCGATGTTGACAATATCTCACATGTCATCAATTTCGATCTGCCCAACAAGGCTGAAGACTATGTCCACCGCATCGGCCGCACGGCGCGCGCCGGAAACGACGGCACGGCTCTGAGCTTTCTGTCGGCGGAGGAGACTTCATCCCTGCGCGAGATCGAGGGGCTTATCGGCACCACACTGCCTTGCGAGGACGTCGAGGGTTTTGACTACGATTACCGCGTGGTCCCCGATCCCGACCGGGAGGCAAAAAAGGTGCGCAAGCTCGCTTATAACGGCGGCGCGCTCTCCGGCAAGCGTCGGCGTCCGCGCAGACGTCCGACCCGCAGCATGGCCGGCGCCCGCTAAAAAAGCCAGCATATATGAACGTTACGAGGGGCCCTTCGGGGCCCTTCTTTTTTACGAAAAGCGGATAAATGCCAGCTCATTCTGGTTTTCGGCGTCGAAAATTTACAACTACCGTGTTTGTCATGATTTTCTACCAGCTCCCGTGATATCGGCCGGAGTAGTATATTTTACCGGCGGTGACGGAAGCATTTACGCTATTGAATAATCATTACCGGTGTTGCTATAAAAAAGGCCGGCGATGCATTTCTACCACTGTCAGCCAAGCTTCCGCTATAATGTTCCGGGTTTATCCACAAGACTGAGAGTCCGCTTATGTTGATGGACAGGAAAAGAATCAATCGCTTGACGCGCTGGTTTGCCATAATTCTGGCGATCACCTTTGCGTTCGGCACCGTGTTGCTCGGCGTTGGCTCCAAGACGGGAAACATCTTTTCGGGTTGCACGAAAAGCTCACCCTCTGCCATCAATTCTTCAAGCTCCTTTGAGGACCGCGAAGCCTTTTTCAAGGATCAGATAAGCCAGAATCCCCAGGACAAGGACTCAATGCTGGCACTGGCCAACCTATACGCAGCCGATGATGTTGCGCGTTACGATGACGCCATCGTTTATTACAACATGTATCTCGTGGTCTCGCCTCAGAGCGTCGACGCAATGCTGTTGCTGGGCAGAACAGAGATGAAGAAAGGCGACAACGAGGCCGCCGTCAAGGCCTTGAGCCAGGCGACTCAGGCTGCGCCGACCAACACGTATGCATTCTTCATGCTGGGCCAGGCGGCCAAAGCGGCCGGTCAGAACCAGACCGCAATCCTTGCATGGAGCCGCTTTCTTGAGTTGAGCCCGAACGATACCAACGCACCACTGATCAAGGATGAGATCGCCAAGCTATCCGCTCTGCCGGCGGTAACGCCTCAGACCAACACAACCGCGGGCAGCCCCGGCACGTCGATACCTGTTACCCCGGCGCCCTAAGCACATCCTGTGCTGACATCCGGCTTCCGGCAGGCATCCTTGCAGCATGGATTCCCTGATTTGGGGTAAAGTAGGAGAGTTCGCGGCCGATTGTGATATCGTCCGAGCGGTGGATGAAGGGCCGTTTAAGTTAAATCCGGGCTGGAAACGGCCATGCAGAATCGACATCTCCCACCGCAATATGCTATAAACCATCCTTGCCTGGAATCGATAGAAGGACAATCTTGAAACTCATAGTTACCGAAAAAGACACAGCAGCGAAAAAAATCTCCGGCATCTTAAGCGGCGGCAAGGCCAAGGCCGGTGCTTATTACAAAGTCCCCATCTACACTTTCACCAACGATTCAGAAGAATATACCTGCATCGGGCTGAAAGGCCACATCATGCAGCTGGAGTACCCCGAAGAATATTCCGACTGGCGCAAGGTCGAGCCACGCGAACTGATAGACGCCAGACTGATCAAGGCGCCGTCGGCCAAATCGGTCGTCAACGCGTTGAAAAAAGTGGCGAAGGACGCAGACCAGGTCATTATCGCGACCGATTACGATCGCGAAGGCGAGCTTATCGGCCTGGAAGCGCTGGAGCAGATCATCGAGGCCAACGCCAGGCTTGAGAAGGGCGTCAGGCGCGCACGCTTTTCCGCGCTGACAAACGAAGAAATCACTGAGGCGTTCGCCAATCCGACCGATCTTTCCATACCCCTGGCCAAGTCCGGCGAAGCGCGGCAGGATATAGACCTTATATGGGGCGCCACGCTGACGCGGTTCATTTCCCTGGCCACATCGAGGCTGGGCAACCAGTTTCTTTCCGTGGGAAGGGTGCAGAGCCCGACGCTGGCCCTGATCGCCGGGCGTGAGCTGGAGCGGCGCGCCTTCATCCCCGTACCTTACTGGCAGATATTTGCGGACATCGATTCGTCACAGGGAGCATTCACCTGCCAGCACAAGACCGACCGCTTTCTCGACAAGACCGAGGCGGACGCGGCGCTCAAGAATTCCGGCGCCGCTTCAGCCGGCACCGTTACCAGCGTCAAGTCGACCAGCAAGAAGCTGCAGCCGCCGGCGCCGTTTAATACCACCGCCTACACCAAGGCTGCAACGTCTCTGGGTTATTCAGCGGCCCGCTCCATACGTCTGGCTGAGGACCTGTACCTGGGTGGTTTTATCAGCTATCCGCGTACGGACAATACTGTATATCCGGCCTCTCTGGACTTAAGGGAGCTGCTTACCGAGTTGAAGAACAGCACAGAGCTGGGCGAGCACGCAAGCGCTTTGCTGGCCCGCGATGAACTCAAACCCACACGGGGCAAGAAGCAGACGACCGACCATCCGCCCATCTATCCGGTGGGAGTCCCCGGACCCGGCGACAAGCTCGACGACGCTCACTGGAAAATCTGGTTCCTGGTGGCGAGGCGTTTTCTGGCGACCCTGGGCGACCATGCGGTCTCCGAGAGCAACCGCGTGGACATCTCGATCGGCGAAGAGCCATTCGTGGTCAAGGGTTCCCGCATCGTCGATGAAGGATGGCTCGCCTATTACCCCTACGGCCGCAGCAAGGACAGCGAAGTGCCGCGTCTTGACGAGGGCGAAGAGGTCAAGGTCATGAAAGTCTACGACGAGCAGAAAGAGACCCAGCCACCGGGCCGCTACGGCCAGGGCCGGCTGATCGAGCTGATGGAGCAGAACGGTCTGGGCACCAAGGCCACGCGCCACAGCATCATCCAGAACCTGTACGACCGTGGCTACATCAAGAACACGCCGGTGGAGCCCACCGAGACGGGTATCGGCATGGTGGAGGCGCTCAACACTTACGCCGACCGCATCACCAAACCACAGATGACCGCCGAGCTGGAAGAGGAGATGAACTCAATCGCCGAGGAAGCGATGACCAAGGAAGACGTGGTCAAGCGTTCGCGCGAACTTCTGCACCTGGCTTACTCCTCGCTGGAGGAAAACAAGGAGGAGCTGGCGGGCATCATCGTCAAGGGCATCCAGGAGGACAAGGTCGTCGGCACCTGCTCCAAGTGTGGCAAGCCGCTGAAGATCATCCGCTCCAAGAAGACCAAGAAGCGTTTTATCGGTTGCGACGGCTACCCGGATTGCGACAGCACATATCCGCTGCCGCAGATGGGAAGGCTCATCCCCATGCACGTGGAATGTCCTTCGTGCAATACGCCCAAGGTCAAGATCATCACCCGTGGACGGCGTCCCTGGGAGCTGTGCATCGATCCCGACTGCCCGACCAAGGATGAATACAAGAAAAAGGCCGCGGAGCGTAAAGCGGCAAAGGCCGCGGAGGCCGAAGCGGCGCCATCCGCCAAAGTCAAAAAGGCCGTTTCGGCCACGAAGACCGTCAGGAAAAGGAAAAAAGCCTCCTGACGCAAAGAGCGGCCTTAAGTTCATTCATTCTTAATGGTTCCACGCAGGGAGCGCCATGTATTTCATCACCTTTGAGGGAATCGATCAAAGCGGCAAGTCTACGCAACTCGATCTGCTGACAGCCGCGGCAACTGGAGCCGGCATCGACACCTTGAGCGTCCGCGAGCCGGGCGGCACTTCTCTCGGCGAACAGATCCGCGAAATTCTTCTCGGCCCGGAACACACCACCATGGACGCCTGGACCGAAGCCCTCCTCTACGCCGCCGCCCGTGTGCAGCTGGTCAAGGAAGTCATCAAGCCGGCGCTCATGCAGGGCAAGATCGTCCTCTCCGACCGCTATATAGATTCTTCACTCGTATATCAGGGTATGGCGCGGGAGCTGGGCGTCGAGCGGATTCTCGACCTCAATCTCGGCGCCACCGGCGGGCTGATGCCCGACCTCACTTTCGTCTTCCATCTCGACGTCGCCGCATCGCGCGAGCGCCTTGCCGGACGCGGGACCGCCGAGGATCGCATCGAGGGCGAGCCGCTCACCTTCCATCAGAAAGTCGAGGATGGCTATCGGAAGCTGGAAGAGATGTACCCGGGGCGGATCGTCGGTATCGACGGCGGCAGGAGCGTGGAAGAAGTCCACGCCGATGTAGTCGCTGCTTGCCGGGAGCGGCTGGGGCTGGAGTTTTAGCAGACAGTAATAATCAATATGCAACGAGAGAAGAAGTCGCATCACCTGTACATAGATTCAGTCCCCGATTCCCATCCACCCCTCCCATATGACAAAATCATCATATGTCCAATCCACCACAAATCTTTGACGGCCTCATCGGCCAGGAGCATGTTGCCCGGTTCCTTGCGGCCGCGATAAAGCAGGGACCGAGCCACGCATACCTTTTTCTGGGGCCGTCCGGCGCCGGCAAGATGACGGCGGCGCTCGGTTTTGCCGCGGCGCTGTGTTGTGAGCAGGGCGGTTGCGGTGTATGCCCTTCCTGCCAGAAGGCGGCTCGCGCAACTCATCCCGACATCGAGGTCGTGGCCCCCACGGGCTCGTTCATAACCGTCGACCAGATCCGTGAGGTCAACCGCTCCCTCAATCTCCACCCTCATGAGAGCCAGGCCCGCATCTACATCATCTCGGACGCGTCGTCGTTTAACGCCGAGAGCGCCAACGCCTTTCTCAAATCCCTGGAAGAACCGCCCCGGTTTGTTTTCTTCCTTTTACTGGCCGGCCGCGAAGACCATGTCCTGCCGACGCTCGTGTCGCGTTGCCAGACCGTGAGATTCGGACCGGTGCCCGCGGATGACATCGAATCTTTTTTGCGTGATAAATACGGTGTTTCGGAAACGATTGCCCAGGCATACGCGCGAGTCAGCCGGGGAAACCTTGGCCTGGCCAGGGCCCTCTGTGAGGACGAGGAGCTGGTTGCCCGCCGCGGCCGCTACCTGCAGATCGGCGAGAACCTTACTCGTGGCGCCTGGGAGGGCGGCGCCGCCCAGATGGCCGCCGATATCTTGTCGGCCGCCCAGGAGGCCGGCGAGGCGGTGGAGGAAGAGACCATACCCGAGGGTTTCATCGCCACGACCAAAAAACGTCAGGAGCAGGACGCACACCGTCGCTCAAGCGCGGCGCAGAGACGTGAACTGATACTCGCCCTGGACTTCCTGGAGTCCTGGTTCAGGGACATGATGGTGATGGCTTCGGGTGCGGGACAAGCGGTTATGAACAGGGACTACGAGCTGGAGCTGGAGGACCAGGCACTCGCATCGCGAGCCGGCAGCTACCGCCGCGCGGTGGGGGTTATCGAGGCCACCCGTTCCAAACTAGGCTATAATATCGACTTGGAGCTTGCATTGCAGGCCATGTTTTATCAATTGCAGGAGGTTTTATAAGTGCCGGAACTTGTTGAAGTTGTGTTCCGGAGTGGATGTAAAGTCTATTCCTTCGACCCCACTGATCTAAAGCTGGAAACGGGCGATCAGGTGATCGTGCGGACCAGCCGGGGTATCGAGATGGGCCGGATAGTAGTTGCCAATCACGAGGTTCCATCATCGAAGATAAAGGCGCCTCTGGAAAAGGTCGTGCGTAAGGCGACCTCCAGTGATATTTCCACAGCGGAGCGCAACGAAAAATTAGCCGCGCGAGCGGCAAGCGTGTGTGAGGAAAAGATAAAGGAATACGGCATCGACATGCGGCTGATCAATACTGAAGTAGTATTCGACAGCAGCAAGATCGTCGTTTCTTTCTTTGCGGAGGAGCGTGTGGACTTCCGCAAGCTGGTGGAAGAACTGGCCAAAAAGTTCAGGACCAGGATAGAGTTCCGCCAGGTCGGAGTACGTGACGAAGCTCGCATGATAGGTGGCTATGGCCCCTGCGGGCGCCGTATGTGCTGCACGATGTTCGCCGGAGACCAGCAGCCGGTATCCATCAAGATGGCCAAGGAACAGAACCTGCCGCTTAATCCCATGAAGATATCGGGGATCTGCGGCCGCCTGATGTGCTGCTTGAAGTATGAGCAGGACGCTTACAAGGCTTTCAAATCCAAGGCTCCTCCCAAGGGTGCGATGGTCAGTACGGAGCGCGGCGAGGGCAGGGTCGTGGATTATCTGATCCCCAAGGAGAAGGTGCTTGTCGATCTTGGTGAAGGCGGGCAGGTGGAGGCCGGTATCGATGAGATCAAACCTCCCGGAGCGCGAGGCGAGCAGCCGAAGGAGCCCAAGGCCCAGGAATCCAAGCCCAGAGAATCGAAGCCCCGAGAGCCCCGTTCGCGGGAACCGCGATCGCGTGACCAGAAGCCCAGGGAGCCCAGGTCGAGGGACTCCAGGTCGAGGGATCGCAAGAGAAAGCGGTAAGTTGGATTCCCGGCCAATAGGAATGTTCGACTCAGGCGTCGGCGGCCTTACGGTTTTGCACGAATGCCTGGTTGCCCACCCCAATGAGGATTTCATCTACCTGGGGGATACCGGACGCTTTCCGTACGGTCCCAGATCAATCGACGAACTCAGGCTTTTTGCAGGGCAAATCGCCACATATCTGCTGGCGCGTGATGTAAAACTCCTGGTCGTGGCGTGTAATTCTGCCACGGCCGCGGCGCTTCCCTGGCTGCAGGAGCGCCTGGACGCCTCGATAATCGGCGCTGTCCACCCCGAGGCCGAGGCGGCTGTGCAGATCACCCGCAACCGCCGGATAGGCGTGCTGGCGACAGAGGCCACGGTTGCGAGTGGCAGTTACGAGCGCGCCGTGCACAATCTCGATGCCGGTATTGATTTTTTTTCACAGGCATGTCCGAAGCTGGCCTCGATGATCCAGGAAGGGGATGTCTCTTCGCCCGAGCTTGTCAAAACGGTTAAATCGTATACCGCGCCACTGAAGGAAGAAGGCGTAGATACGGTCATAATGGGCTGCACGCATTATCCTCTGGTCACTCCGATGTTACAGAGGATATTGGGCAAGGGCGTGACGCTGGTAAACTCAGCCAGGGAGACCGCCCGTGAAGTCGGCGAAATCCTTGAGCGCAAGGAAATTGAAAACGATCCGGATCGGGAAGGAAGATATTCGTTCCTCTGTACTGGCGATGTGGATTCATTCGTCAATGTGGGAGCCCGATTCCTGCAGATGCCTTTCGAGGATGTTCGGCAGCTTGAGATCCTGGAACTGGAGAAAGCCGGAGTATCATGAAAAAAAACGTACCTGTAATTTCTGGAGTGGCGCTGGCCGTGATCAGCAGCCTGGGGTTGATAGGACGGGAGAGAATTGTAGAGTACGCCCTTCCGGAGAACGACCATGGAATGCTGAGAGTCATGCTGGTATGTGGTCTGTTGTACGCGTCGGGAGTGTCATTCGTGGTCGCGGGATACATGCGCAACATGACCGTTCTGCAGATCGCCAGAGGCGCCATGATCGCGGCGATGTACGCGGTTCTCACCCTGTCGCCGGGACTGAACGCCATAAGCTACGGTCAGGTGCAGTTCAGGATCTCCGAGATGCTGATGCCCCTGGCGGCTTTCGAGATGGCGGCGGTACCTGGACTCTGGATCGGCTGCATCATCGCCAACATAGGCAGTCCCTTTGGAGCGATCGACCTGACTTTCGGCGCGGGAATGACACTCGTGGCCGCGCTGATCATGAGATCCATCGGTCCCCGCTGGGAAGGAATGGCGGCTCCGGTAA
>JBAZWE010000002.1:36029-37335 GCA_041660545.1 Thermoleophilia bacterium | reverse complement strand
ATCGTTAACGCTTTCGGAGTGGCACTGGTTTTGAACGTCGCCGGAGAGCTTCCATATCTGCCTTCGGCGCTCTGGGTAGGTCTTGGCGAGCTTGGTGTCATGGTCGTTCTGGGAGCTCCCCTGTTTGTTTTACTCAAAAAAAATCCGGCCATCATCGGCCTGGGACAAGAGAAGGGTATTTAATGGCAATTGAACGACCGGACGGGCGCGGGCCCGGCGAGATCAGGCCCATGAAGTTCACGCCCCACTTTATAGAATGGGCCGACGGCTCGGTACTGATCGAGGCGGGCAAGACCAAGGTTATCTGTTGCGCCAAGATCCAGGACGGGGTTCCTGCCTGGATGCGCGGCCAGGGTAGTGGCTGGGTGACGGCGGAGTACAGCATGCTCCCCTCCTCAACTCCCGACCGTACTTTTCGTGAGGCGGTAAAGGGAAAGCAGGGCGGCCGTACACTCGAGATACAGCGGCTTGTAGGCCGCAGCCTGCGCAGCGTTGTCGACCTGCGGGGTCTGGCCGATCGCACCATCTGGGTCGATTGCGATGTCATCCAGGCCGATGGCGGCACGCGGTGCGCCTCCGTATCAGGCGCCTATGTCGCGCTTCATCTGGCCCTGGCGAGCCTCGTCGACCGCGACCTGATCGCCGAGATCCCCCTAAAGGATTCGCTGGCCGCGGTCAGCGTCGGCATCTGGGAAGGTGAGCCGGTGCTCGATCTGGATTACATCGAAGACAGCAGCGCCGAGGTGGACATGAACGTGATCATGTCCGGAGCCGGCAATATAGTCGAGCTTCAGGCGACGGCTGAGAAGACAGCCTTCTCCCGTGAGTCGCTCGATCAGCTGATCGATCTGGCCGCATCCGGCATTCAGCAGATCAGCGCCGAACAGTTAAAGGTCACCGCAGAACCCCGCGGCTGACGAGAACACGCGATCATGCTTCCGGAAAAAATAATCCTCGCCACCGGCAATGCCAACAAGGCCTGCGAGTTCGGGCAGTTGCTCGATGATATCCGGGTAGAAGCAATGCCCGCCGGTTTTGAGCTTCCTCCAGAGACAGGCGCCACCTTTGAAGAGAACGCCCGTCTGAAAGTAGAAGCGGTGCGGGAGCAATACCTTGCAAAAAAGATCACCCCGGAAGCAACTGTCCCCTGGATCATGGCCGACGACTCCGGAATCGAGATAAAGGCTTTTGCTGGAGCGCCCGGCATCTACTCCGCCCGCTATGCCGGTGAAGACGCCACAGACGTTGATAACGTAAACAAACTGCTAAAAGAACTCGAGGGCAACGACGATCGCCGCGCCCGTTT
>JBAZWE010000002.1:0-36019 GCA_041660545.1 Thermoleophilia bacterium | reverse complement strand
TCTGTGTGATCGTCTGCTCTTCGCCTGAGGGCGGCGAGCTGGTTGCCCGCGGTGACTTCCCCGGCACGATCGCCATGGAGCCGCATGGAGAGTTCGGCTTCGGTTACGACCCGGTTTTTATCCCGGATAATTATTCGCTAACGGTTTCCCAGCTTTCTGCCGAAGAAAAAAATCGTATCAGTCACCGTGCCCGGGCGGCCCACAGCCTGCTTGCTCAGCTTCGGGGAGGCTAATCTTCAGGAGCGGGGCTTTCCAAGGGGGGGTGGAAGGCAACTTTTAGGGAAGGCGAAATGCCTTGAGAGTTTTTACCACCTTTTTGCAGTGCGTGGGCTCCCGGACCGGACGAAATGATAAATCATGAAATTTAATGTAAGCGGCCGTAAGGCCGCTTTTTTTATTCCTGCTTCTGACAACAAAAATCCGAGAAACATCAGGCTGGCACCTTTGCTGTTTTAGTCAGTCACCCAAACGGGTAAATATCATCTATGAAGTGGTCTTTTAAAGTGGCTCGTGTTTTCGGCATCGAGCTTCGCATCCATATAACCTTTTTCCTCATCATCGCCTGGGCCGCCTACATCTGGGGCGTGGCATTCAATGGCGGCACACGGGGTACCGTTTATGGCGCCTTCCTTGTTTCCCTGCTTTTCATATGTGTGATCATCCATGAGCTCTGCCATTCCAGGATGGCCCAGCATTACGGTGCGGACGTTGCCAGCATAACTTTATTGCCGATCGGCGGCGTCTCGCTACTGAAGAACATGCCCGAGGAGCCGCGCAAGGAACTCTGGGTATCCCTGGTGGGGCCTCTAAGCAACGTCGTCATAGCCGTGATGCTCGGATTCGTGTACGTGGCCCTGCCCGGCAAGGTCGTTGCTTCGACTGCCGAGCAGGCGACCGACATCCTCATGGGCATCAGTCTGCAGGGACTGATCGAATACATGCTTATCATCAACCTGATGCTGGCGGTGTTCAATCTCCTGCCGGCGTTTCCCCTGGATGGGGGCCGGGTCTTAAGAAGCATTCTCGCCCAGCACATGTCTTATGTGAGCGCGACGCGCACGGCTGTGATCATCGGGCAATCCTTTGCCTTTATCCTTGGCATCGGTGGCCTGCTGATCGGCCAGTGGCTCTGGATTATCATCGCCATCTTCATTTACATGGGCGCCGAGCAGGAAGGCGCGGGGGCGCAGATGAAAACCGTGCTGTCTCGGCTCAAGGTCGGGCAGGCGGTTACCGGAAATGTTCAGCTGCTTTCTCCCGGACACAGTCTGGGCCAGGTTGTTACCATAGTTTTACACGGACTCCAGGAGGACTTTCCGGTTGTGGATGAGACGGGGCAGGTCGTCGGCGTTCTCACGCGGGCGAATCTCATCAACGGATTGCATGTAAAAGGGCCCACAGCCCAGGTTGGTGAAGTCATGGAAAAGACATTCCCGGTCGTGGATGCCGATGAGCCTTTCTCCAAAGTCTACGAGAAGATGAATGAAAGCGGAGTCAAGGCGGTTCCGGTTATGGAGAACGGCCACCTGCTGGGAATGGTGACCCTGGAACACCTAAGCGAAGTGTTCATGCTTCTGAGTTCGACCGACGCGCCGCTGGCGCCGCAATAGGCTACCTGCGGAAAAAGACGCCGGTTGACATAAACGTAGAGACGTTATACTCAACGCCTCTACGTCTTGAATGAGGCTATTCTTTTCACCATTCAATCATTACCACCTGCCCTTCTTTAACCCGATCCTCTTTGGTACTTTTTACGAGATTTACATGAACCTCAACCTTTGGCGACACTTCCGTATCAACTTCCTCAAACCTATCCTCTACTATTAATATTTCCCGTTTACGGTAAATTTAACGTTGAAAGATGACAGGGGTCCCAGCCTGCATTGAATAGTGGTTATTATTCTATTAATATGAAATATCATACATATTCCACAAACCGGGGATTGAGAAAAATGACAAAGGAAAGCGTGCCAGACCCACAGTTCTGGGGCTCGGCAACCGTGGGTGAGCGGGGACAGATTGTCATTCCAGCCGACGCTCGCCAGGAACTGGACATCAAGCAGGGCGACAAGCTTCTGATATTTTCGGGCATGCACGGGGAATCGCTCAATGTCATCAAGTCCGAACAGGTGACCGAGTTCGTCTCCAGGGCGATGGCAAGGCTGTCAAAGATGGAAGAGATAGCCCGCAAGGAGGAAAAGTGAACGCGCTCGATAAATCAGCCGCGGCGAAAGCGCAGGCGAGCGCGGCGCGTCCTCCCGCGTCTGGGGGGCCGGTAATCGAGGTCGAGAACCTGACGCGCAAGTTCAACGGTTTTACCGCGGTTGATGAGGTGAGTTTTAAAGTAGGCCGTAAGGAGATCTTTGGATTCCTCGGTCCTAACGGCGCCGGCAAGACCACGACCATCAGCATGCTCTGCACGCTGCTCAAACCCACTTCGGGCCGCGCGATCCTCAACGGTTTTGATGTTTCCAGCCAGCAGGACGCCGTGCGTCAGTCAATCGGCATAGTGTTTCAGGACCCGACGCTCGACGACCAGTTGACAGCGTGGGAGAACCTGCAGGTCCACGCCATGCTCTATAACGTGCCGGCATCTGAACGCCGGCCACGCGCCAGCCGCGTGCTCGAAATGGTGGGGCTTGTCGATCGGGCCGGCGACAGGGTGGAAACCTATTCGGGGGGTATGAAGCGGCGGCTGGAGATAGCGCGCGGTCTCATGCATTATCCGCATGTGCTTTTTCTTGACGAACCGACGCTGGGGCTCGACCCGCAGACACGCAGCGCCATCTGGGAACACGTGCACGAGCTGAGGGCCGAGTATGACATCACGGTATTTTTGACAACTCACTACATGGACGAAGCAGAGAATTGCGACCGCATCGCCATCATCGACACCGGCAAGATAGTGGCGCTGGACACACCGGGTACGCTCAAGCACGGTGTCGGCGGCGACATTATCACTCTGCGCTCAGCGGATGCCAGTGCGACGGCCACGGAACTGAAGGAGAAATTCGACCTCACCGCCACTATACAGCCGGCGCCGGCCGACACTTCGGGCCCGGCTGGTGACCGCATATATCTGGAGGTTCCCAGCGGCCGCACAGTGCTGCCGCAGATATTAAAGAGCACAACCACTCAGATTCTTTCCGTCACCGTGCGGGAGCCGACGCTTGACGATGTCTTTTTAAGCCTTACCGGCAAGCAGATACGCGATGAGTCCGTCGACAAGATGGACGCGATGAAGACACGAGTGCGACGCCGCCGCTCGCAGAGGGGGATGGGACATTGAAACGTTTCCGCGCCACATACATAATCTGGTTGCGTGACCTCAAACGTCACTTTCGTGACCGCGCCCGCATATTCGGTTCACTGGCCACCCCGATTATCTTTATTTTCATCCTGGGGCAGGGGCTGGGTTCTTCCATCAGCGGCGGTATCCCCGCGGCCGGCGGCAACCTGGACTACAAGACCTTCATGTTCCCGGGGATCCTGGGAATGACGGTGCTTTTTGCCGGAGTCTTCTCTGCTGTATCCATCGTCTGGGACCGTGAGTTCGGCTTCCTCAAAGAGATGCTGGTGGCGCCCGTTCCCAGCTGGAGCATCGCCCTGGGCAAGGTTATCAGCGGTGCCACGATAGCTTCGTTTCAGGGCTGCCTGATGCTGATACTTGCGCCATTTGCCGGGGTCAGTCTGTCTCCGCTGATGATTGTCGAACTGCTGCCGACGCTCTTTCTTGTATCGTTCTCGATGACCGGCATGGGAGTGCTTGTGGCCACGCGGCTTAAGAGCATGCAGGGTTTTCAGATGATCATGAACTTCATCATGATGCCCATGTTCTTCCTCTCCGGAGCCATGTTCCCGCTGGCAAACGCGCCAACCTGGATGGATATCCTGTCGAAGCTGGACCCACTCACATATGGCGTTGACGCCTTGCGGTCAATAATGCTTACCGATGTTCCCTCGCGGTATTCGTTCACAACCGATATCGCGTTGATCGTGCTGATTTCCGCGGTCATGTTGACCGTTGCCATCTCTGCTTTCAGCCGTCAATCATGACGAAAAATAATGGGCCGGCGCTCCCGCCTGCAGGCGCTTCCTTATTACCGCTGGCTGGTTCTGGTCACGGTGGCGGGGGGTATGATGATGGCGATCTTAAGCTCGTCCATCGTCAACATAGCGCTGCCCACCATAACCGTCGAGTTCGGCTCATCCATCACGACCATGACCTGGGTCGTCACCATCTTCATGATCACGCAGGCGACGCTCATGCCGGTCTGGGGCCGTGCCGGCGACATCTACGGTCACAAAAAAATCTTTGTTATCGGGCTTCTGCTTTTCTCGGCGACATCGATTCTTTGCGCCGTCGCCTGGAATCCATACAGCCTCATTATCGGCCGGGCCTTGCAGGCGATCGGCTCGAGCGCCCTGTCACCCATGGCGCTGGCTTTCGTTTTTGAGGCCTTTCCGCAGAAGCGTCGGGCTCAGGCGCTGGGAATCATGGGTGGGGTAATAGGGGCCGCGCCGGTGCTCGGGCTGACCGGCGGCGGTTTGCTTGTCGAGGCCTTCGGCTGGCGCAGCATCTTTTATATTTACATACCGCTTTGCGTCGTCATCGTACCGGTGGCGCTGTTTGTGCTTAAGGAATCGGCGCCGAATGAGCAGCGCGGTTTCGACATCACGGGGGCTGTCTTGCTCACCACCGGACTGTTTAGCGGTCTGCTCGGGTTGAACAAGGGAGTTAACTGGGGCTGGAGCGACCCGCGCGTACTGGGGTGTTTCGCACTGATGACCATGTTGCTGGCGCTCTTTATTTTCTGGGAAAGCAGAACCACTCAACCAATGCTCGACTTAGGGCTGCTTAAGATAAGGTCGCTGGCGGCGGCCAACATCGCGGGATTTTTCTCATCAGGTGCGATGTTCGCTTCGCTCGTGCTCTTGCCTTACTTTTTCCAGTCGGTTCTCGGCGACGATCCGGCGGCCACCGGATTCGAGCTGGCGCCGCTGGCGCTGATGTTCGTGCTGGTCGCGCCTATAGGCGGCAGGATGACCGCCAGAATAGGTCCCAGAAAGACTGCTTCATGTGGTCTGGCAATCGCGGCCGCCGGTTTTGTGATCCTGGCCAGCCAGTTGTCGGCAGAGGCTTCGGCCGTAAGGCTCGGTCTGTCCATACTCGTGCTGGGTGTTGGTCTGGGTATGACCATGGCGCCACTTACGACGGCGGCTGTTCATGATGCGCCACGCGACAAACGTGGCATCGCCTCGTCACTGCCGAATATGAGCCGTTTCATCGGGGGCTCGTTTGCGATCGCCATTTTCAGCACCATCCTCTCCTCGCGCATAACGTCCCACATGCTTGCAGCGGGGATTCAGAGTGACGGCATTACAGCCGGTCAGACTTCAGGAGAGATAGGCGCCGTGGCCGATACCGCCTTCAAACAGGCGTTAACGGCATCCTTCCGGGATGTCTTCCTGTTCGCGATCACATTCATCGCGGCGTCTTTCATATTCGTACAGCTCATTCCCCGCCTGCGCAATGAGATGGATAATCCTAAAGAAGTCGCATCGGCCGATGCCGGATAGATACTTTGAAATACGGCAAAAACGTCGGTGGGAGGTTTGATGTGAAATCCTGTGGCTCTTGCCATGGCGCGTGAGCCGTAAGCATTTTCAACGGACGTCGAACGCGCGTTTTTTTATGCTACTGCCCTGGATCGAGGAATAACGGTCCGACGTTTTTAAACCCTATCCGAAGATGCTGGTTACGACCAGCAGTAGGCTCAGTATGATCAATCCCGCGGTCGTCAGCCCCGCGACCACATTGTGCCGCCTGCTGTTGGCATACTCTCCCATGATCCCCTTGTCGTTAACAATAATCATCACAAAGATCAAAATGAGCGGCAGCAGGATACCATTCACGTCCTGTGCCAGGACCATGATCTCCAGCAGCGGCAGGTTGGGGATCAGCGCGACCCCGGCGCCGAAGACGATGGAGGCCGTAAAAAGACCGTGAAAGATGGGCGCCTCTTTGAAGGAGCGGTTTACGCCGGACTCGAAACCGAAGGCTTCACAGATGGCATAGGCTGTAGCCAGCGGCAGGATACCCGCGGCCAGCACGGAGGCGTTGAGCAGCCCGAAAGCGAAAAGCTTCGACGCCCACTCCCCCGCCAGCGGCGCCAGCGCCTGGGCCGCCTGTTCGGCGCTGTCGATATTACCGCCGGTCGTGTGAATCGTGGCCGCGCAGGCTACGATGATAAACAGCGCCACCACATCCGTGATGATCGCCCCCATTATCACTTCTGCTTTTGTATAGCGGAAATGCTTGATCGAGATGCCCTTGTCCACGACATAAGCCTGGATGAAGAACTGGCCCCAGGGTGTGATAGTGGTACCGATGACGGCGATGAAGAGCAGGATATAGCCGGCGTTCATCTCAAACGATGGAACCACCGTGCTGTGAAGCGCCTCGCCCCAGTCGGGGTGGGCCATGAAACCGGAGACCACGTACGCAAGGTAGAAACTGGAGAAGACCAGGAAAGCCCGCTCCGCGATCTTGTACGAGCCGCGCACCACCAGCAGCCAGATGAAGACAGCCACGAACGGCACCGTGTAATACTTGGACGCTCCGAATAATTGAAAGCTGGAGGCGATACCGGAGAACTCGGAGACGGTCGTGCCGAGGTTCGCCACCAGCATCGCGGCCATGGCGAACAGGGTCAGCTTCAGCCGGAAGCGTTCGCGGATCAGCGCCGCCAGCCCCTGGCCGGTCACTACTCCCATGCGGGCTCCCATTTCCTGGGTGACCGCCAGGCTGAACGTTATAAGCAGGAGCATCCATAACATGCTGTAGCCGAAACGGCCGCCCGCCATGGAATAAGTCGCGATGCCGCCGGCGTCGTTGTCGGCGTTGGCGGTGATAAGACCCGGACCCAGGATGGACACGAACAGCAGCAGGCGCGTCCTGCCGATGCGCGGCAGCCGCGGCAGGCGCGGGGTGGGGAGACGTGAAAGCCGCCTGCGGCCGATGCGGTGAAATGCTCTGAGGCGGCGCATGAAGTTAACTTAAGACTAGCCGAAAATCTTCGGCAGCCTCTTCTTCCAGCTCAGGGGGAGGATTATATCTATGGCGTCATCGACGGTGACTATCCCGCGCAGCACGTTTTCCCCGTCGGTTATCGGCAGCGCCAGCAGGTTGTATTTGGCGACTACATGGGCTACTTCGTCCAGCGAAGCGTCGGCGCGCATGCTGATGAGGTGATGCTCCATGAATTCCTCGACCTTCTGGTCCCGGCGGGCCAGGATGAGGTCGCGCAGTGAGAACACTCCCGCCAGATGTCCGTCGTCATCGACAACGTAAATGTAATAAATGGTCTCGGCGTCCGGCTCCAGTTCACGCAGGCGGCCGATAGCCTGGCCGGCAGTCATTCCCGGCGGCACCGCGACGAATTCAGTGGTCATGACACCGCCGGCAGTGTCCTCCTCGTATTTAAGCAGGTGCTGGACGTCACGCGCCTCTTTTGTTCGCATGGATGCCAGCAGCGACGCGGCTCTTTCTTCCGGCAGGTCGGCCAGCAGGTCGGCCGCGTCGTCCGGGTCCATGTTCGAGAGGATGGTCGCTGCCTTCTTCTTGTCCATGTCATTGAGCAGGATGGCCTGTAAGTTGGGATGCATCTCCTCGACCGTATCGGCCGCGACCTCATCCTCGAGCGCTTCGACAACCGCGACCCGCTCTTCCGGAGACAGTTCGTTGGCGATGTCGGCGATATCGGCCGGATGCAGCAGAGCCAGTTTGTCATGGGTCAACTGAAGCTTCATGCCGCTGGCCTCGCCGCTGACCGGCTCGACGGTTTTCCAGTCGAGCAGCCGCGGTTCCACTCTGCGGGAAAATCGTTCAGCCAGTTTCGAGAGGCCGAGCCGGCGCATGATGGCGCCGCCGGAAATATCCACACCCACGACTCTCAGGGAGCCGTTGGCGCGCGCCAGCTGCAGGTCGTTGACACGGATGAGCTTGTGCCCCTCGGTATCGACGATCTGCTTGTCGAGGATATCGCCCGCCAGGAAGATCTCACCCTCGCCGGGCTCGACGGCCTCGAGCTGTTCGCTCGGCAGACGCAAGAGCGTCTGTGATTCCTCAAAATTACGCACCAGCTCCCAGGGCAGAAGGATTTTTTTACGCCCCTGCCTGACGACAAGCTTTGTCGCCGAGGGATACTTGCGTTTGATGGTCACTACTATGTCATCGAGCACGCCCACGGAGCGGGATCTCGAGTCCTTGACCTGCTGTCCCAGGATCTTGCTTAGAAAAAACACGGTTATCACCTCCAGGCATAAAAAAACCTTCCCCAAAGGGAAGGTTTACATGCGCACGAAGACGTCACTGTCCGGCGCTCATGGATATACCAGTCTCTCCATGGCATTACGGCAGTACCGTTTTCAGTCACATGGCCTTCCCCAACTCGTACAAGCTTTGGCACAGCGCATCGTAGAGATTTCTCTCAGCCGTTTCGGGCAAAACCTTATGCCGGTAATGCCTGTTCTACCCGTTGGGGTCTTTGGACCTTTCCGGGCAACGGCCTGTGTCCGCGCTGGAGCCTCACCTAACGAGGATTAGGCTATGTACCAGTAAACTAGACCCGCGCGGGGGGGATTGTCAAGCCTGCCCGCGGTGTTTCGTGGCGCCAAAGTCCGGCTGACTGTGGCCGACTCTGATAAAATCACAGCATGAGCGAGCAAACCGGTGTTACGGCACGCATACTGGTTGTGGAAGACGACCAGAGTATCCTGGAGGCGATTGTTTTCAGCCTTGAAAAGAAGGGCTTTCGTTGCCTGTCGGCGGCCGATGGCCTCGAGGGCCTGCGGCTGCTTCGGCGTGAAAACCCCGACCTGCTGATTCTGGATCTGATGCTTCCCGGTATGGACGGCTGGAAGCTCTGCGAGCAGGTCAGGCAGGATGGCTACGACCTGCCAATCATCGTGGTGAGCGCCCGTACGAGCGAATTCGACAAAGTGCAGACCCTGTCGCTCGGCGCGGACGACTATCTGACCAAGCCATTCGGCATGGGGGAACTGCTGGCCAGGGTGCAGGCCAACCTGCGCCGCGCCGCCCGTTCCGCGACGGTTCATCAGGGTGTCATAGAGGCCGGGCCGCTGACTATCGATCCCGACAGAAAGGAAGCCTTCAGCGAAGATACACCGCTAGGGCTGACTTCGAAGGAGTTCGCCATCCTCTTTATGCTGGCGAAATCGGCACCGCTTGTGATCTCCAGGGAGGACATCTACAAGGCGGTCTGGGGATACGAGCTGATGCACGGCGACCGTTCGGTGGATGTCTTTGTCAGAAGGATCAGGAAGAAGATCGCCGCCGCGGTTCCCGGACATACTTTTGTGCATACCCACTATGGTTTCGGTTACATGTTCGAGGCCAGGGAGACCGACTGAAGCATCTCTTTAGTCCGGTTGCTCAGTTCTGATCACGCCGGACGGCAGCATGAGAGTAATCTCTGTGCCATAACCTTCACGGCTTTTGGCCGCAACTTCTCCGCCAGCGCTTTCCACAACGTGTTTGACGATTGACAGTCCCAGCCCGGTGCCCCCCATGCGGCGGCTGCGGGATTTATCCACCCGGTAAAAGCGCTCGAAGATATGCGGCAGATGCTCGCCATCGATGCCGATGCCGTCATCGCTTATGGTGATTCTTGTGCGGCCTGCTTCCCTGCTCCCCTCGATCCTGACCTGCGACCCCCGGCCGCTGTACTTTAAGGCGTTCTCTATCAGATTGCCAAGAACAGTGGTGAGCATGCGTTCCGGCAGAGGTACAGTAAAATCTTCAGGAACACGGTTTTCCATACGGACCCCTCTTTCCGCCGCCAGCGGTTGAAGCTTGCCTATCAATTTCTCCGCTACCGGTCTGGCTTCGGATTGTCCCTCAAGCATACTGATGTCGCCGGTTTCCAGGGTCGAGAGAAAAAGGATTTCATCGATCAGTTGCCCAAGCCTTGCGGTCTCGAGGTCGATCCTTTCCAGAAATCGACGTGACTCTTCAGGCTCGATTTCCGGCTCGTTCAGACTTTCCACCAGAGCCCTGATGCCAGCCAGCGGCGTGCGTAGCTCATGGGAGACGTTGGCGGCAAACTGGGAGCGCAGGGCGCCGTAATCGATGATCTGGGCTGCGTCCTGAAGGAAGACCAGGCACTCGGGCTCTCGACCGTTGGCAAAGGGCAGCAGTTGGGCGCGGTAAGGGCGCCGCCCGCCTGCGTACAGCCTGACGGTGATTTCTGAGGGTCTCATCGTTGCCATCGCTTCCCCTGCGGCCGTATCCAGCTCATGACTGCCCAGGGTTTCGAGCAGTCCGCGCCGTTTGCGGGGCTGATCCAGCTCCTGTTCGGCGCGGTTGCTGAGCGAGATGAGACTACGGTTCTCATCCAGAAGTAGAATCGGCAGCGGGCAGTTGGCCAGCAGCTGGTCGATGCGGGTGGAAAGGGTGTCGGCGTCGGCAGCCTGCTCGGCAAGCCGGGTAATCAGGGCCTTGACGCCTTCAATGGAATCGCCTGCCTCCATGCCTGGCATGGCGGCGATGCAGGCGCGTTCGCGGCGGCGGAAGACGAGCGCGGTCACCGCTGCCGAAATAATCACAAGCAGTACGGCGCCGGCAAGATCCAGCATGATGATGCCCGGGCTCATGGCAGCCGCCGCGCTTTGTGCCAAAGCGGTGCAGGCTGCAACTGTTTACCTTTATTCGCCAAAGCGTTTGTCGGGTTCGTTGTCAAAATACTTGCCATCGAGTTTGCCCGTTACGAGGAAATCTATGCGCGCCCCCATATCCACTACCTGGTCGGCGATACGTTCTACGTAGCGGCTGGCCAGCGCGATGTGAGTGGCCCATTCGGTGGATGCTGCTGCTTCTTCCTCTCCCTTGGGATGTAAAAGCCTCGTGAGTATCTCCTTATACATCTCATCGATGGGCTCGTCGATCTCTGCCAGGGAATTAGCCAGCCGCGCATCGCGGTCGGCGAAAGCCTTGATGCCCTGGCGCAGCACTTCGAGTGCCTGCGCCGACATCTTGCGTAGCAGCTCCAGGTAGGGTTCCGCCGCTTCGGTCCGCTCCAGCCGTTTGGCGATCTTGGCGATATTGACCGCCAGGTCACCGACGCGCTCCAGATGCAGGCTCACCAGCAGACAGGTATGAAGTAATCGCAGGTCTCGCGCTACCGGCTGTTGCTGCGCCTGCAGGGCAAGGCAGTCGCCCTCTATCTTGAGCGTCAGCTCGTTGATGTCATCATCTCCGGCGATAACGGAATTCGCCAGCGAGCGGTCGCTTTTCAGCAGCGCCTGCGTCGAGAGGTCAACGGCCTCCACGACCAGGCTCGCTTCGCGCAGGATTTCCTCGTTCAGTTGCTTGAGGCCTTCATGAAAAGACTGTCTGGTCATGGCTACCCGAACCTTCCCGTTATGTAATTTTCAGTTTCCTTGCGGTCAGGCATGGTGAAGATCTTGCCGGTGGGTCCATATTCCACGAGTCGCCCCGGCTCCCCTGTTTCCGTGATCAGCATAAAGCCAGTATACTGCGAGACCCTGGCGGCCTGCTGCATGTTGTGGGTCACGATAATAATAGTGTAGCTCTCCTTGAGTCTGTCCATCGTGTCCTCGATCTGCTGGGTCGCGACCGGATCCAGCGCCGAACAGGGCTCGTCCATGAGGATCACCTCGGGCTCGACCGCAAGCGTCCGTGCGATGCAGAGCCGCTGCTGCTGACCGCCTGAAAGCTCCAGGGCGGACTGTTTGAGCTTGTTCTTTACCTCTTTCCAGAGAGCGGCCTGCTTGAGCGCCCGCTCGACGATGCCATCCAGTTCGTCACGGCTTTTTCTTCCCTGGATGCGCGGTCCATAAGCCACGTTGTCATAGATAGATTTGGGGAACGGGTTCGGTTTCTGAAAGATCTCCCCGACCCGGGAACGCAACTCGACGACATCTATGTCAGACGCATATATATCCTGGCCGTCCAGCATCACGCGGCCCTCGACCCTGGTTTTCCCAATAACCTCGTGCATGCGGTTCAGTAGCCGCAGCACCGTGGACTTGCCGCAGCCGGACGGTCCGATCAGCGCCGTTACCTGGTTGGGTTCGATGTCGAGGTTTATGTCCTCGAGCGCCTTAAAACCACCATAATAGAAGTTTACTCCTTGAAGCTGTGCCTTTTTTTGAAGCTCAGTCGTTATTACCACCTTCTCTTTCTCCGAAAACGGGCACGAACTACCGCGGCCGTAAGCGTAAACATCAGGACCAGTAACAAAAGCACCAGCGCTGTGCCCCATTTTATCTCATCGGGCATGCCCGGCACCTGGGTGGAAATCGTGTACAGGTGATACGGCAGGGCCATCGCCTGGCTGAAAGGTGAATCCGGCAGGTTCGGCAAAAAGAAAGCCGCCACGGTAAACATGATCGCGGCCGTCTCACCGGCGGCGCGTCCGACTGCCAGAACCGTGCCGGTGATGATGCCGGGGATAGCGTTGGGGAGGACCACGCGCCGGATTGTCTGCCAGCGTGTTGCGCCCAGCGCCAGCGAAGCCTGGCGGAACGACTGCGGCACGGCCAGCAGCGCCTCTTCGGCCGCGGTGATAACTACCGGCAGCACCAGCAGCCCCAGCGTCAGCGAGCCGGAGAGCAGCGAAGTGCCGAACTGCAGCAGCAGCACGAACAGGCCAAGCCCGAAAAGGCCATAGACCACGGAGGGCACACCTGCCATGTTGGCGATCGCCAGCCTGATTAACCGGGTGAGCCGGCCCTGGGTGGCGTACTCAGTCAGATAGACGGCCGCCAGGGTCCCTACGGGAACCGCGAAGACGATGGTGCCGAGCACCAGATAGAAAGTGCCGACTATGGCCGGGAAGATGCCGCCGGCCTTCATGCCGTTTTTTGGCATGGCGGTCAGGAATTCCGGTGTGATCGCCGGCGCGCCTTTGATGAAAAGGAAAACGATGATGGCGATTACCGGCGCCACGGCGATAGCGGTCAGCAGGGCCATGAGGCCGTGCGCCGCTTTTTCATAAACGAGCTGTTTGCGGTGGCCTGCCACTCTATTCCCCTTCCCGGAAGCGATGGAGGATCAGGTCGGCGACCAGGTTTACCGCGAAGGTGATGACGAACAGCACCAGCCCCACGGCGAAGAGCGCGAAATAATGAGGGCTCTGGAAGACAGTCTCGCCCATCTCTTGGGCGATTGTGCCGGTAAGTGTACGGACCGGTTTTAACACCGAATCGACCGATGTGGGCATGACGGCGGCGTTGCCGGTGACCATCAACACCACCATCGTCTCGCCGATCGCCCGCCCGATACCCAGCATGACCGAGGCTGAGATGCCCGACATCGCCGCGGGGACGACCACGCGCCTGGTGGTTTGCCACCGGGTCGCTCCCATCGCCAGAGATCCCTCGCGGTAGGAGCGCGGGACGGCGTTGATGGCGTCCTCGGCGATCGAAACGATCGTAGGCAGGGCCATGAAGGCCAGCATGATGCCACCGGTTAGGGCTGTCAGTCCCGTGTTGAGGTGGAGCAGGTCCTGCAGATATGGCGCCAGCAGCGTGAGGCCGATGAAGGCCAGCACTACCGAGGGGATTGCCGCCACGATCTCCATCAGTGGTTTCAGAATTTCCTTGAGCCAGACTGGTGCGACCTCGGCGATGTAGACGGCCGTGCCGATTCCCATCGGGATGGCGATGACGATCGCGACAGCCGTGACCAGCAACGAGCCCAGCACCAGCGGCAGGATGCCGAAAACCGGCGGATCCGAAATCGGATACCAGTTGCGGCCGGTGAGGAAATCGATAGGCGAGTAACTGCCGAACAGAAGGAAGGCGTCCCTAAGAAGATAAGCGAAGATCAGGACCACAACAGCGATCGACAGGACTCCGCAAGCGAGGATGATCTTGCCGATGAGTTTTTCCTTAAATTTTTGAGCTTTCTTCATTCATCCCTGTTCTGTTCCGGTTACATATATGTTGAAACATCCCGGGCGCCGTGTGGCCCGGGATGTTTCATATGCCACTGTGTATTAGTTGCCTGTCGCGCCGCTATTTCTTCAGCGGTACGAACTCCAGATCCTCGACGACCTTCTGTCCCGCGGGACTCTTGATCCAGGTGAGGTACTCCTGCACCGTCTGTGAGGCGTTCTGCTTCGTGTACATGAACAGCGGTCTTGAAACCGGATAACTGCCGTCCTGCACCGATGCTACGCTGGGCGAGACTCCCGTAGAGGTTGCATCCTTCTTCACCTTGAGCGCCTTGATGTCACCCTTGACGTATCCTAAGCCGACATAGCCGATACCCCTGGGGTTCTGTTTGACTTCATCGACGATCGCCTGCGATGAGGGCAGCAACAAAGCGCTCGACGCATATTCGACCTTGCCGTCGCTCTTGCCCTTGTTGAGGATATGTTCCTTGAAGAAGACGTGTGTTCCCGAGTTGCTCTCGCGGGAGAGGATGACGATCTGCCCCGGGTCGCCACCGACATCTTTCCAGTCGGTGATCTTGCCGGAGAAGATGTCGGCCAGCTGGTCGACGTTCAGTTCGCCGACCTTGTTGTCCTTGCTGACGACAACGGCGATACCATCCAGGGCCACCTTGTTCTCGACCACCTCGATGCCATTGGCTTTGGCGTCGTCTTTTTCTTTCTGCTTCATCTCGCGCGAAGCATCGGCGATGTCGGTGGTGCCATTGATGATGGCTGTGATGCCGGTGCCTGAGCCGCCGCCGGTGACGGCGATATTGACTTGGGGATTATCCTTCATATAGTCCTCGGCCCACATCTGGGCGAGGTTGACCATCGTGTCGGAGCCCTTGACCTGGATGGAGCCGATCTTGCCGCCACCCGTGGACGAACTCTGGTTGCCGCAGCCTACAACGGCGAACACCAGGGCGACCAGGAGGCCGACGCTCAGAAGTCCGAACACGCCTTTTATAGATCTTTTTGCTGTCATTTCTGTGAATCTCCTTTTGTCGATCATTATGTTTGCAGGTTAGCAGAAGAAAAATCCACGCAGGTTACAATGCGGTGAATGAAATGTGAACAAAATGTGAACGGGCGGTTATGCCGCCCGCAACTTCGGGGAAAAAGCATTTGAAACGGGCTGTACATCAGGAGATGTAGACAGCCCTGCTGCTACACCTTGCCCTGTGCAGGTATGCGTTTTCGCCGCCGTCCTCGCCGGTGATATGGCCCTCCAGATCCGTGACCACCCGCTCGACCCGCCAGAGCGGTATCTTTAAGGTCTGGCTTATGGCCTCGAGTTCAACAGGGAAATTCATCTGCGACTTCAGGAGACACAGGACATTGACGCGGTCCTCGTTACAGCAGACTTCATTTTTCGGAACTATGGTTGTGATGCTCAATTTCACCTCCCTTGCGTGTTACGCATCTACAACGTGAATGGTAGATGGTTTTTCACTCACGCAGGTTAAAAGGTAGTGAACAGAATGTGACAAAACGGTGAATGGACTTAAAGCAGTGCCGGCCTGTCTCAAGGAGGACAGGGAGCGGCGGCCAGCAGGAAGGTTAAAAAATCACGTACACCGGCGGGCTTTGCCAGAGCCGTCAACAGCAAATATACTTGACCGGTCAACCGGAGTCGGGAGGCTCATGCTGGACCTCTTCATGAAGACCAGGGTGCGGCGCGGGATCTCGCTGACATCAGCCTACCTTGCGATAACGCTATTTTTGAGCTATCCGCTGATCCTGCATTTGAGGAGCTTCTTCATCGGCGGTCCCGAGGACGGTTCGATGTCGTTCTGGAGTATGTGAGCCCCAGGAGTCAAAAAAGATCGGGGTGGCGGTTGCCGGCAGGCCGGTGGTTTCCGGGACACAGAACATGGCGCTGGCGATATCACTTGCCGTGCCCGGCGCTCTCCCGCACACGCTCTGGTGGGATTTCGCCTAGAGAGCCTGGCTAAGGCTCAACCCAGCGCCAGCGCCGTTGCCAGCATCAGGGCGAAGCCGGCGGTGAACGCGGCGGGAACGCCGTAGTCGCGCCAGTTTGTCTCGTGGGCGACAGGTAGCAGGTCACTGGTGGAGATATAGAGGAAGGTGCCGGCGGAGAGGCCGATGGCAAAGCCGAGCGCCGCCTCGCTGGCCTCGGAAAAGAAAAGCCCCACCACGGCGCCGACCACCGCCTGCAGGGCGAGGATTATCAGAACCCCCCAGGCCTTTTTGCGCCGATAGCCACAGGAAAGCATCACCCCGGCTACCGAAACGCCGCTGGGAAAACTGTGGGCCAGCACGGCGAAGGCCACGACCAGGCCCAGGGACGCTCGCACCGAGCCGCTGACGGCGATGGAAAAACCATCCAGCATCGTGTGAAAACCGATGCCGGTCAGGGCGAAGAAGCCGAACGGATGCACCTTGCATCCCTGCTCGCGGCAGGCGTGTACCATCGTTACTTTCTCAATCAGATACAGGAGGATGAAGCCGGCGCTCACGCCGATGGCGGCCGTGCTTCCCGCCAGAGAGAAGCTCTCCGGCAACATGTCGTTGACACCGGCCGATAGCAGCACGCCGGCGGAAAAAGCTATCAGCAGGGAAATGCTGCGCTCTCCCATGTCCCTGCGCAACAGCGGCAGGCTGCCGCCGGCGATGGTGAACGAGGAGGCAAGCAGGGCCAGCAGCAGGGCCGTCAAAGCCGGCGCTCCCGGAGCAAGAAAATCAAGTGACTCAGTCTGTGGCGGAAGGTTTCTTTAATCATACTGGTGCGAAACCTATCAGTCCGCGGTTACTTTTACCAATACTTTCCTTGTCCGCGGACCGTCGAACTCGCAGAAGTATATGGTCTGCCAGGTACCGAGAACGAGCCGTCCACCGTCAACGATTATGGTTTCGCTTGAACCGACCAGGCTGGTCTTGATGTGGGCGGCGGAATTTCCCTCAACATGCGAGTAACCGTCGTTCCAGGGAATGGCCTTGTCCAGGCCGGCGATCATGTCGAGTCTCACGGCGGGGTCGGCTCCCTCGTTAATGGTTACCGCCGCCGTGGTGTGAGGAATGAACACATGGCAGATACCGTCTGCGACTCCGCTTTCAGTGACCGCCCGGCTTACTTGGGCCGTTATGTCCACAAGTTCGCTGCGTGAGCCGGTTGAGACCATGAATTCATGCATTTCTTTCGTCCTCCAAACTCAGATTACCTGCCATTCCTTCGCTGCGCCCAGGGCAGGCCCTGGTGAGCAAACGTCAACTCAGATCAACTGTCATCCTGAGGCGCAAACATCAGCTCAGATTACCTGTCATCCTGAGGAGCAAAGCGACGTAGGATCTGCTTTTCGGGTGTTTTATCGCAACAAGCAGATTCTTCGGCACTCCTCGCTTCGCTCCTAGTGTCTTAAGAATGACAAATCGGAGCGCTACCCGCGCCGTCCTAAAAAATAATAAAAAAGAGTGTCCAGAGCGCGCCGGAGATAAGACCGACCGCGGTGCCCGCAAGAACGTCGGAGGGATAATGAACACCGACGTAGACACGCGACCATGACATCAGTAAAGCCAGACCGTAAAAGAGGGGCGCCAGCGGAGGTTCTATATATGTGAGGATCGTCGCCGCGGCAAATGACATCGCGGCATGCGACGAGGGGAACGATTTACTTGATGGAACGCCCACGAGCGGCTTTAGAGCCGGATCGTCGGAAACCGGCCTTTCGCGCCTGAGAGATTCTTTTAAAAAGGAATTGAACAACAGCGTGGAAAAGACCACCACGGGGACGGAGACGATCATGGGGCGGCCGTGTTCGGAGCCGGTGTACCAGTAAGCCACCGCAAAAACCGCTGCCAGCACCACCCAGAATATTCCCCAGTTGCCGGTTTTGGAAAACAGGGATATGGTGAGTTCCAGAGGGCGTGGGTGGCATTTCGTCCTGAAGGCGCGGTATACGCGCTGGTCGAGACTGAGAATCCCGCTCTTGTCAGCCACAGACTGTGGTTCGTCCATATTGAGTTTGCTTTCAGGTTTCGAATTCAATGCGCTTCCACTTCCGGTTGGTAGATTTCAAATGGGATACCTTCTGAGATTAACACGTTTCGGACACCACCTGCATCCGCTGCCATTACTTCAATAGCCAGTCCGCATAGCGAAGACATCGTGCCAGGGGGGCGCGGCACGACATCGCACCAGAAACCGGCGTCGATTATCAGCTGCTCGGCTTCCATGGCCGCGTGGGTGGTGTCGAACAGAAAAATGGCTCTCCCGCCACCGTCCGGCGCCTGTGAATTGTCTTTGGCGGGCGTCACTTATGCTCTAGAGGGCACGAAAGCGCATCTGATTGCCAGGAGTTATCTGGAAGACCTTGGCGGCGTCGCCCTGGTTGACGGAAAACGATATCTGCTTATAGGAATCCTCATAAACGAGGATGTTCTCCTGGTCGACGTCGGCGAAGGACTGGACGAAAGGAACCTCCCAGCGCTCGTCGCCATGTACAACCTCGACATTTTTTCCCAGACCGGCTCCGATGCTTTCAAGCTCATTCCGGGTCAGGTTCAGTTGCACGTTGCCGAAGCGGTCGGTGTAGAGGACCGTTGCTGTCACGGCGCCTTCCGCCATAAGTGGCTCCGGCAGAGTGACACGTTCGAGGGTATCTACATCTACCGGCGCCCCCAGTTTATCTATCGCCACGCCCTGTGAAAGGTGGGCCGCGGCCGGTGAAAAGAGGTCCCGGCCTTCGAAGGTCTTGCATACCTCGGGCAGACTATAGATGGAACAGGTAAGCTCCACCGCCTGTTCTGCGCCGCCGAGGGCGTCGGCCGCCAGCGAAAGCAGCCCGTTATCCGGTCCCACGAGGTAGCGGTTCTCGGCGGTGCGGATGGCCAGCGGCTTGCGGTCGCCGCCGACACCGGGGTCGACCACGCCCAGGATGACACTTTCCGGCATATAGGGGAGCGAGTTCTTGATTACGAGTGCCCCCTCGAGGATATGATGGCGCGTGATCTCATGGGTAAGATCGATTATCTGCGCTTCGGGGGCGATCTTCTTGATGACCCCGTGGCAGGTGCCCACGAAATCGTCGGTGAGACCGAAATCGCTCAAAAAGGTTATGAATCTATGTTCCGCCATGACGACCTCTCTATTGTCATCCTGAGGCGCGCAGCGCCGAAGGATCTCAATACTCCTCATATTATGCAGGTGTGTTACCTGTTCTATCCACTGATGCCGCAATTATAACAAAGGCACAGTCAGTATCAGGCGCCTTTCCTCCCCACTCACCCCAGCTGAAAACTCAGCGACCCCAGCGTAACGCTCGCGGCGATGGTCAAAACCGGGGTTTTCCCGTCCACGGCGGCCCTCGTCCAGAAGGCGCCCTCCTGCTTGGTGAAGCCGTCGCCGACGTCCAGGCCGCCGATAACCGGGTTCGGCGTGATCTTTGCCGCAGTCGTTGCCGGTACGCTTATCCTGACCGCGGCCATGCCCACGTCGATCCGGACGTTGGCGTCACGTTTCAGCTCGCCGCCGAAATCGAACTCGTACGAAGAAGCGCCGCCGTTCATCCTCATCTCGGCGAAGTTGGCGTTGGCCAGGTTGCGCATCGAGAGGCTGACCGCGCCGGTGTCGATGTCGATCGATCCCATTTCCCCTGGGTTGGGTTCGGAGAAATCAAACGCGCTCTTGCCCGCTCCCTGCCTGACGGTGAGGCCGGTCACCGGCAGCCCGCCCAGCTCGAAACTGTTGTTGCTGGCGCCACCCTCGAGCGTAAGATGGTATGGTTTTTTATCGCCCAGCTTAAGCTCCATCCGGGGTGCTCCGGAAAAAGCCGTTTTAAAGCGCGACAGGCTGGTTTTCTGGGATACCCTGACGCTATCGCCCTCCTGTACGATTTTGGATTCCAGGCCGCCGGTCGGGTCTTCATAGGTCCCGCTGACCCAGGCAAGCTTTTCTCCCGGGGTTACCTTAAGATGGCAGGCGCCGACGCTGATCTTGATATGCGGTTCGCCGGAGGGCGGCCATCCGGCGACCAGTTGCACGGTCTGCTGGCTGGGCATATTCCTCTCCTTCTTTGATTCCGCTGTATTTCCAGGCCTCTTGCGGATTTTGCAGTTTGTCACTGTTTTCCTTCATGTGTAGCAGATGCCCGGCGTCGAAAAAGTTCAAACACGGGCTTTGGGCTTTATCCAGTCCCCGGATTCATTACATCCGCCCCATCTGCTATACTCTTGACTTCCTCAAACAGAAGAATATCTTCCACTCCTGCTCCATGCTTTAGGCATGGGGCCGCCCAGACCGAAGGAGGTGAGAACTACGAGCAATTACGAAATAATGCTTCTGCTGAACCCGGAAGCGGAGCCCGAGCGCCAGAAGGAAATCCTGGAGCGCATCACAAAAACGGCCGACGACGGCCAGGGCAAGGTTGACAAGGTCGAGGAATGGGGCAAAAGACGCCTCGCCTACGAGATCAATCACATCCGCGACGCCTTCTACTATGTAATCACTCTCACCGCACCAGCGGCTGCGCTTGACGAAATCTCGCGCATCCTGAGAATAACCGACGAGGTCATCCGCTTCATGCCGGTGGCACTCAAGGAAAAAGTGGCAAGTGAGAGTTAAAGGAGGCCCAAAATGGCCAGCATCAACAGAGTAGTACTGGTAGGAAACTTAACCCGCGACCCCGAGCTTCGGACCACGCCCAACGGCAAATCCGTATGCACACTGGGGCTGGCGGTCAATGAAGGTTACAAGAACGACGCCGGGGAATGGGTCGAGAAACCCAACTTCTTCGACATCGTCGTCTGGGGAGCCCAGGCCGAGAGCTGCAGCCGCTACTTGAGCAAGGGCCGGCCGGTCGCGATCGACGGGCGTTTGAGCTACCGCACCTGGGAAGCCCAGGACGGGAGCAAGCGCTCGAAGGTCGAAGTCATCGCCAGCACCGTGCAGTTCCTGGGCTCGAAACAGGACTCCGGTGCATCAGCGAGCGCTCCGGTAGCTGCGGGTGCGCCTTCGGGTCTGGAGCCGGATACGTCCGATTTCAACGCTCCGGCATCTTCATCCAGCGACGACGACATACCGTTTTAACGAAAGCATGATACGTCCGGTTTCCGCCGACGATTGGAACCAGCCGAGCCCTGGTTGAGAAAATAAACCAGGGCCGTCCGGAAACCGGGTTCACATTAAATACGAATTGAAGGAAAGGATATATGCCACCATCAAGAGGACCGCGCAAAAGTGGCACCAAGCGCCCTTCATGGCGGAGCGGAGCAGGCTCCCAGAGGCGCAAGTACTGCTATTTCTGCAAAGAAAAAGTCGTTGAGATCGACTACAAGAACTACAACCAGCTGCGGCGGTACGTTTCCGACCGCGGCAAGATCCGCGCCCGTCGGGTAACCGGAACCTGCCGGCGCCACCAGGCCCAGCTGGCCATCGCGGTCAAGCGTTCCCGCGAGATGGCGCTGCTGCCCTACGTGGCCAGATAGCTCCGGCTTTGGTTTTTGCGGGAGCGGCATGAGCAGCAAAACCGAACCGGTCTTGCCGGACATCAGCAAGGCGATAGCGGCATCGACAGGCCTTGGAATCGCGATCGCCTTCATGCCGCTGCTGGCTGTCGTGGCCGTGCCGGCGCTGCCGGTTCCGGTGGCTTACATCACCTCGCGCCATGGTTTTTTATCGGGGTTTATCGTAAGCCTCCTGGCGGGAGCGGTATGCATGGGCCTTACCGCGCCGCTGCTTGGCGTCTATGCGGGCCTGCTGATCGTCATGGTTTTGATGTTGGCGGGCATCGGCGGCGGCTTTGCAATCAATCGCGGCATGCCGCAGCTGCGGCTCTTCATGTTCATGGCCGCGATCTTTTTCGTGACGCTGTTTCTGTGGTTGGGAGCTTTGCTTCTTATCACCGGCAACGGTCCGGTGAGCGCCACCAATGCCATGTTCGATATGGCAGTGGAGCCGAGCCGGCAGCTCTACCAGTCGATGGGTATGAGTGAACAGGACATCGACTCGAATATCTCGGACGCACGGGATTTCGCCTCGTCATTGCCGTACATGGCGCCGGCGCTGGTGTTGCTGGCCTCCCTCCTGTTTTCAGGAGTAAACATGGCCATAGCGAGATGGTCGTTTGAGCGTTTGGGCCGGCCATTCCCGAAGGATTTCATTTTCCGGGATTTCAGGGCGCATTGGGCATTCGCATATGTGTTTATATTCGGACTGCTCTGCCAGCTGATGGTCCCATACGCGCCCGACACATATTCATACGCGCTCGAGCTGACAGGCGCCAACCTCTATATCGTAACGTCAGTGCTTTTTTTCATACAGGGTCTGGCGGTGGCCAGCTTCTTCCTCAGGGCTTACAAGGTCACGCGGGTGAAGCAGGTGGCGGTGTACACGGTTCTCATCCTGCTGGAAGCGCTCATGTCGCTTACGATGTGGATGGGGCTTTTCGACACATGGCTGGACTACCGGCACCGTTTTGGCAAGAATAAAACGCGTTGAAGAGAGCGTTGAACGCCGCAAACAGCTGCAGAAAAAAATATCTGTAAATAGCTGAAATAAATGTAATAGAAAGGAGACCGGAAGGCATGGACGTGATATTGTTGCAGGACGTTGAGAACCTTGGCGACAAGGGTAAGGTTGTTTCCGTCTCAGACGGTTATGTGCGAAATTACCTGCTGCCACGCAAGCTTGTCGAGGTAGCGTCGCCTGGAAGAATCGAAGAAATAAGGCGCAGGCAGGAGGCCGAGGAGGCCAAAAAGATCAAGGACGTCGAGCGCGCCGGGGAGACGGCACAGGTTCTCGGCAAGACAGTCATCACCGTCACCGCCAAGGCCGGCGAAGACGGCAAGCTGTTCGGGTCGGTTACATCCGCGGATATCTCCAAAGGTATCCTGAAGGCTCGCGACGTCAAGATCGACAAGAAGAAGATCAATCTCGAGGAGCCCATCAAGGAGCTCGGCGATTACATGGTCGAAGTAGAAGTTAACACGGGTGTGATCACCAAGGTGAAAGTGATAGTCGCGGCCGAAAGCTAAAATCGCCCGGCGTTTTTTAAAGTGCGGTAAGCCGCAGACAGTACGACACAGGAAAAGCATGGCGCAAAATCTGAAAAACCCCCTAGCGTCCGGCCTGCCGCCCCAGAATCTGGAGGCGGAAGAGTCGGTGCTGGGCGCGATGATGATCTCGCCCGGAGCCATTACCGCCGTGATAGAACTCGTGCACGAGCAGGACTTCTACCGCGATTCGCATAGGGCGATATTCAGCAGCATCATCGATCTGTTCAACCAGGGTGAGCCGGCGGATCCCGTAACGGTGGCCGAGCATCTCACCAGCCGTGGGAAGCTGGAACAGGTCGGCGGCACTCCGTACATCCACACATTGATATCTACGGTGCCGGCGGCCTCGAACGCCTCACGCTATGCCGGCATCGTCAGGGAGAACGCTGTCCTGCGCTCGCTTATCGAGGTGGGCAACAGGATAGCGCAACTCGGTTACGAGCGTCCCGGCGAAGTCAGGGATCTGCTCGACGAGTGCGAGAAGATGGTCTTCGACATCTCGCAGAACCAGCTGCGCGGCGAAGTGCGGAGCTTGAACGAGCTCATGAACGAGCAGTTCTCAAAGATCGAGAAGATGCACGAGGCCGGCAAAGCCATCACCGGAGTTCCCTCGGGTTTCATGGACCTGGACAAGGTCACCTCGGGCTTTCAGCCTTCCAATCTTGTAATCCTCGCGGCGAGGCCGTCCATGGGCAAGACGGCTCTGGCCCTTGATATCGCCCAGAACGTGGCGCTCAAGGAAAAAAAGCATGTTGTTTTCTTCAGCCTGGAGATGAGCGACAGCGAGCTGGCCCAGAGGCTTATGTGTACCCAGGCCAGGGTTGACAGCCACCGCATGCGCACGGGGGCACTCGGGTCCGACGACTGGGCCAAGCTCACGGATGCCTGCAATCGGCTGGAAGGCGCGCCGATGACGATCGTCGATTCTCCCGGCGCCAACATGCTGGAGATCAGGGCGCAGTCCCGCCGGCTGGCCAGCAAGCACGATCTGGGGCTCGTGATAATCGACTACATGCAGCTGATGATGCCCGACAGCCGCTCGCAGAGCCGGGAACAGGAAGTCGCGAAGATGTCCAGATCGCTCAAGTTCATGGCGCGCGATCTGAAAGTACCGGTGCTGGCCCTGTCGCAGCTTTCACGCGCGACGGAATCGCGCACGCCGCCGCGGCCGGTCCTCTCCGATCTGAGGGAGTCCGGCTCCATCGAACAGGACGCCGACCTCGTGATGTTCATCTATCGTCCCCGCAACGAGGACAACCATCTGGAGAATACCGCCGAGCTTCATCTGGCCAAGCACCGTAACGGTCCGACCAGGACCATCGATCTTGTGTTCCAGGAAAAGTACGCATCTTTCAGCAGCGCGGCGTCCCGGGCCTGACAGCCGCCCCGGCGCCGACCACGTGAACCGGATTCATATATGAGCCGGATTTATGAAAAACACATCCAGGGGGCACGCTCGGTGTCTCACAGCGCCATTTGTGCGCCATGGATTTCTCCCACCCGCCTCATCAGGGAACTCGGGCTGCCAGGCAGTGGCACATATATCCTTTTAGACAGCGCCGGTGGTAATCCGCATCTTTGCCGTTATTCCTTTCTTGCCTGGGATTCCAGGCTCGAACTGACCGTGAGGGAAGGCAAGGCGGCGATTTCCAGCTCTGACGGGCACGATCCAGCGGACATGTCAACAGACCACATCGAGGTTTCCGACCCCTTTGCCCTTCTCAGACTATTGCTGGCCGACCTGACTCCGGAAGTTGTGGCCGGCGCAAACGAGGCAGGCATGCCTGTTGCCGGCGGCGCCTTCGGCATGCTGGGATATGACGCAGGCCGCTATATCGAGAATCTGCCCAGCCTTGCGACCGACGACCTGGGCCTGCCGGAGTTTCACCTCATTTTTCCCAGGAAGCTTATCTGTTATGACCACCAGGCAGGAACCGCGCACCTTTTTTTTGAGGATCCGGCTGCCGGCGAGATGGCCTCAGCCGAGGAAGCGCTGCGCGTGCAGTCGTTGAGCCGCGAAGCCTTTGACGAAGTTTCCGCCGGCCGGCACGAATTCAGCCTCAGTTATGATACGCAGTCAAACATGACTCAGGAGAGTTTCATGCAGATTGTCGAGCGCGCGAAGGAATACATAATTGCCGGCGACATCTTTCAGTCCAACCTCTCCCAGCGCCTGGAGCTCGAATATGACGGCGACAGCCTCGTCCTTTACGAAGCGCTGAGGGCGGTCAATCCGTCTCCTTTCGCCGGATTCCTCGATATGGGCGATTACCAGCTGATATCCTCTTCGCCGGAGCGCCTCGTGCAGCTGGACGGCCGCGAAGCCCAGACGCGCCCTATCGCCGGCACCCGCCGCCGGGGTGTCGACAACGCCGAGGATGACAATCTCAGGGAGGAACTCAACCTCGACCCCAAGGAACGTGCTGAGCACATAATGCTGGTAGACCTGGAGCGGAACGATATGGGCCGGGTCTGCGATTACGGCAGCGTGCGGGTCGATGAGCTGATGGTCAACGAGGCGTACTCGCACGTCACGCACATCGTCTCCAACGTACAGGGTGAACTTTACAGAACCAGAGACGCCGTCGACCTTCTGAGAGCCATGTTTCCCGGTGGCACTATCACCGGTTGCCCCAAGGTGCGCTGCATGGAGATAATCGACGAGCTGGAGCCGGTCCGCCGTGGCCCTTACACCGGCAGCTTCGGCTATATCGGCTACAACGGCAACATGGACATGAATATCATCATCAGGACCCTGGTCCGTATCGGAGACTCCGTTTTCGTCCAGGCGGGCGCCGGTATAGTCGCCGACTCCGACCCCGAACGTGAATACCGTGAGACCCTGCGCAAGGCGGAAGCCATGGTGCGCGCGGTCCATCTGGCGAAGAATACGGTCCCTGACGCTGAGCCGATGATCTGATGAGAAAGTGGATAGCCTATGTACCCCAAAAAAAATCACGGGCTGCCTGATCAATTGAGCTACGTATGCTTAAATAGCGAAATCATCAATGCCTCTGAAGCGAAAGTCTCGGTTTTCGATCGCGGTTTTGCCTACGGAGACGCACTTTTTGAGACGGTAAAAGTCATAAAAGGGAAGCCGGTCTTTCTACGCGATCATTACGAGCGCCTGAAAACGGGAATCAGGGATGCGGGTTTCGGAGCAGTTCCGGTTCTGGCCGAAATAAGCAGGCAGGCAATGGTCCTGGCGCAGGAAAACGAGGTGGAGCAGGGGCGGCTGCGCATCCTGGTAACCCGGGGCGGCACGAGCGAACCAACCGGACCCGACCCGGCCGAGGGGATGGAACCAACACTGCTGCTGACAGTTGAGACATTTCAGGGCTTTCCGGCAGAAATATACGAAACCGGTGTGGCTGTAGCGACAGTCGAGGCCAATCGCGGCCGTTATGCCAGCCTTAAATCTTCAGGACTCATGGGAGCTATCATGGCGAGAAAACTGGCGCACGACGCTGGCGCTCAGGAAGCAATACTGACGAGTGGCCACGGCCGCATTCTGGAAGGAGCCTATTCCAACATATTCTTCCTCGCGGAAAATCTGCTGGTCACGGCGGCTGTAACCGATTCCATTCTGCCCGGTGTGACGAGACAGAAGATAATCGACATCGCGCCGGATCTGGGGCTCGTGGTCGAGGAGCATGCGCCCAAGCTGGAAGCGCTGGGTTTTGGCGAGACTTCGGCATTCCTTACCAGCAGCCTGCTGGGTGTCTGCCCGGTCAGCGAGATAAACGCAACGCCTCTAAGGCTTCAACTTGAAGTCTGCGGACTGCTGGCCGACAGGCTCGGGGCACTGGAGCTAATGGACATCGAGAGCATTTTGCTCCCGTAAAGTTCCTAAGGCTTGCGCGTGTCCGCCTCCATCTGTTCCTTTACCAGATGAAGATCGCTCTCGACCATCATCTTTATAAGTTCTTTGAACGTTACCCTTGGCTCCCAGCCGAGCTGTTTCTTGGCCTTGGATGAATCGCCGATAAGGAAATCCACCTCCGCGGGACGCATGAACCGTTCGTCCATCTTCACGTACTTTTCCCAGTCGAGGCCAACGTGCTCGAAGGCGATCTCCACGAGCTCCTTGACCGAGTGCGTCTCTCCGGTGGATACGACATAGTCGTCCGGCTTGTCCTGCTGGAGCATCATCCACATCATCTCGACATAATCGAGGGCATAGCCCCAGTCACGCTTTGCGTCCAGGTTGCCCATCGGAAGCTCGTTCACCAGGCCCAGCTTTATTCGGGCGGCGGCGTCCGTGACCTTGCGGGTGACGAACTCGCGGCCGCGCCGCGGTGACTCATGGTTGAACAGGATTCCGGAGCATGCGTAAAGGTTGTAACTCTCGCGGTAGTTGACCGTGATGAAATGGCCGTACACCTTGGCCACGCCATACGGGCTGCGCGGATGGAAAGGCGTGTCCTCGTTCTGAGGTGTCTCCTTCACCTTGCCGAACATCTCCGATGAAGATGCCTGGTAGAAACGTGCATCCTTTTTCACCATCCGCATGGCTTCGAGCATGCGCGTGACGCCCAGGGCGGTGAACTCTCCCGTGAGTATCGGCTTTGTCCATGATGTGGGAACGAAACTCTGAGCCGCAAGGTTGAAGATCTCGTCCGGACTGGACTCTTCAATGGCGGCGATCAGTGACATCTGGTCGAGCAGGTCAGCCTGGATAAGCTTTACCCGGTCCTTGATATGCTCGATACGCTCAAAATTTTCCGTACTGGACCTGCGCACCATTCCGAATACGTTATACCCCTTGTCGAGGAGAAACTCCGCCAGGTAGGAGCCGTCCTGCCCGGTAATGCCTGTTATGAGTGCGTTCTTTGCCATCATCTTCCTTCGTCTAGTTTGCTTGTCTTAAAAAAGCGGCGCCGGCCTTTGCCCGTATTATTTTACCCGGACCTGCTCCCGCCAGTAATCAAGAGTGTCCTCAAGGCTTTGCCTGAGTGGTATCTCGGCGGCCCAGGGCTGGAGTAACTTTAGCTTGGAGGAGTCACCCTCCACCACTGGTGTATCCGAGGGGCGCATCAGTTCGGGGATATTCTCTATCTCAGGCGCGATTTTCGCGATATCCAGCAGCATTTCGAGTATCTCGCTGATCGCGTGCGACTCTCCCGACGCTATATTATATACCTCTCCCGCACGCCCGTGCGCCACCAGCAGATAATATGCCCTGACGATATCTCTCACGTCGGTGAAATCACGCAGCGATTCGAGGTTGCCTACCTTGATGACCGGCTCGCGGATTCCCGCTTCGATCTCTGCGACCTGCCTGGCGAAAGCCGGTACGACGAAATTACCTACCTGCATCGGCCCGATATGGTTGAACGGCCGGGCGATGACGACTTCCATGTCAAAAGCCTCATGATACGCCAGGCCGACAAACTCCTGGGCTGCCTTGCTGACAGAATATGGATTGTTGGGTTTTAGCGCCGCGGTCTCGGTTATCGGTAGTTCCTGCGGGGTAACCCTGCCATAGACCTCGCTCGAACTGATCAGGAGTACCTTTGCCCGGGGAACAGCCTCCTGGACGGCCTGCATGAGTATCTGCGTACCGATAACGTTCGTTTCCAGAATGGCGCCCGCCTGCTGCCAGGCGCCTGCCACCTGCGCCCGCGCGGCCAGGTGGATGATGGCGTCGGGCTTCTCGATCCGCAGGATCTCATCCAGAAGCTTTCTGTCCGCCATGTCGCAACCGTGGACGGTGGGACCCCCGTCATCAAACAGGCCGGTGAAGCGGTCACTGGGGCCCTGCACATCCAGTCCGGCAACCTCAATGCCATCGATACCGCGAAGATATCCGGTCAGATGGCTGCCGGCGAAACCGCTTATGCCAGTAATCAGGATTTTCAAAACAAGTCCCCTCTGCTTTTTACAACACCTAATGCACCTTATGGAAAGTACGAGAAGAGATTATAACAACTCATATTGTCTATTGAACATGACAGCGGCTATAAGTTATTATTATGCAAATATTTGAATATCAATATATACACAGGGGACGCATTACATGAACGATGAATTAAATCGCAAACTATACGAGATGCATGCCGAGATCTGCAAGGTGCTGACCAATCCGAAGCGCATAGAGATCCTCAATCTCCTGCGCGATGGTGAAAGGTCCGTGGGCGACCTGGCCCTGATTGCCGAGCTGCCGCAGACCAGCGTGTCCCAGCATCTCGCCTTTTTACGGCAGAAGGGCATGGTCCTGTCGAGGCGCGATGGTTCATCCATCTATTATGCAGTCGCCAACGAAAAGATATTCAGTGCGATGGACATAATGAAAGAGCTGTTGCTGGAAAATCTGCAGGCGGACCAGGAGCTTGTGGCCGGCCTTGCGGGGGGCCCGGTTACAGCGGGGGCGACCGTTAAAAAATACAGGAGAAAGGCGGGACAATGATTGATCCGGTTGTTATTTACACCAGCTCTACGTGACACGACTGTCAAAAAGCGAAAGAGTTCTTTTCGCAAAACGGGATCGAATACATCGAACGAAGTCTGGAAGAGCCCGGAGTTCCCGAGGAGTGTTTTGAGAAAACCGGGCTTATGACCAAGACGACGATGATAATCGATGGCGAGGTTGTGAGCGGTTTTACCGCCAACGTGGAGCGTGTCCGCCAGTTGATTGAAGGTCACAGGGTTCAGGATTGACCGTAGCGGATAGTTGTCAGGATTGCGGTTCCATTTATAGTGAGGAAAAATTGCGGGAGGTCGCGGGATGGCTGGAAAAACTGTAATAGTTCTGGGCGGCGGCATTGGCGGCCTGGTGGCCGCCAACAAACTTCATCATCTTCTTGGGGGCGATCATAAGGTCATCGTGGTCGACAAAAACCCCCGGCACAGCTTCACGGGCTCTTATTTATGGCTGCTGAACGGGAAGCGCACGGCCAGCCAGGTCGAGCGGGAGCTCTCCGGGCTTAGGCGCAAGGGCATCGATTTTATCTGTGGCGAAGTATCTTCGATCGATCCGGCGGCATCGAAAGTCACCGTCGGGGGAAAAGACTTAGATTATGATTATCTTGTCGTGTCGCTCGGAGCCGAGCTGGACCCGGGGTCGATCCCCGGACTTTCCCGCACGGCCATTAACATATATGAGACCGACGGTCTTACCGAAGCCCACAAGGCGTTGACGGCTTTCAGCGGAGGCCGGCTGGTTATCGCCATCTGCCGCATGCCTTACAAGTGCCCCGCCGCTCCCTACGAGACGGCTTTGATCTCAGACAATGTTCTGCGTTCAACCGGGGCGCGTGAAAAGACCGAGATCGAGATAGTCACCTGGGAGCCGGCTCCCATGCCCGTGGCAGGCCCGGTCATGGGCAAGGCGATCCTGTCCCTGACTGAACCCCGTGGAATCAAATACCGGCCCAATTCCACGATCAATTCCGTCGACCCTGAGACCAGGCAGGTTTTGCTGGAAGGCGATGAGCCGGTGCCATATGATCTTCTTCTGACGGTGCCGCCTCACAAGTGTCCCCAGGTCATCAAGGACGCGGGGCTCACCGGAGAGGCGGCCTGGGTGCCGGTGGATCCTGGGACCCTGGCTACGCAGCACGAAAATATCTTCGTGATCGGCGACGCTACCCAGGTCAAGCTCTCTAACGGCAAGATGCTTCCCAAGGCGGGCGTTTTCGCCCACAAGCATGCCGAGACCGTTGCGCACGGGATCGCCGCAAGCATCAAAGGCAAGCCGCAACCGAAACCGTACGACGGTGAAGGATATTGTTTCGTGGAGACCGGTGACGGATCGGCGGGCTTTGCTCGCGGCAATTTCTACGCGGAGCCGGACCCCGATGTACATGCCCGCAAGCCTTCCAGGAGGCTGCATTGGGGCAAGGTGGCCTTCGAGAAGTACTGGTTCTGGAAATATCTGTAAGCTTTAACCGAGGCAGATTTCAATATAAAAGGGGCGCGCCTGCGGCGCGCCCCTTAGTGAACCAGGTCAGTTATCACACCGGGCTGTTATTCCCTGCTGATCAGTATCATGCGCACCAGTGTCAGGATGGACATCAGTGCCGCTGCAACGTACGTCAACGCTGCCGCCGAGAGCACCTTCCGGGCGCTTTTTGCTTCATCGCCGACGACGATGCCGTTGTTCTGCAACAGTTTCATGGCGCGGCTGGAGGCATCGAATTCCACCGGCAGGGTCACGATCTGAAAGATTACAGCCGCCGTGAAAAGTACGATGCCCACCGTCATCAGCGGACGAAATGAGCTGATGAAAATACCCGCAAAGAAAATCAACGGACCCAGGTTCGAGCCGAAGGACGCCGCCGGCACGACCGCGGAACGTATTTTCATCGGTACGTAACCGTTCGCATGCTGGATCGCGTGCCCGGTCTCATGAGCGGCAACCCCGAGTGACGCCAGCGAATCCCTGCCGGCCACGGCCTCGCTGAGCCGCAGCACGCGTTTGCGGGGGTCATAATGGTCGGAGAGGTTGCCCGGGATAACTTCAATCGCAACGTCGCTGAGTCCTGCCTGGTCAAGCAGGCGGCGGCTTGCCTGGGAGCCGGTCATGCCACTGACAGCCTTGACCTGCGAATATTTTTTAAAGGTGCTTTTTACCTTGAACTGCGCGTACAGGCTTAGAATTATCGCCGGTATAAGCAGCAACATGCTGGTAAAGAAAATGGGTGATGATGGAATAAACATACAGGTTCCTCCTGGATGGCTTCAGCCCGCGGGAGCGGTCAAAGCAGATACAGACAGATTATATCACAGCGGCGCCGGCTATCCGGCCGGCGGTTTCTTTATTGGAGATGTCTTTCCAGGTCCGAATCCGGGCCTGCTTTTGTAATGCATGGTTTTGACTATCGCCATGAATATCGCGGCAAGACCGACTTCGATAAGCGTCTGCCAGAACCTGACCAGGATGGCAAATGCGGTGGCGATCGCCACCGACGGCTCTCCGTTACTGCCGAGAAAAACAAAGTCGAGCGTAAATGCATAGACTCCCTCACGTACACCCAGGCCGCTGGGAGATATAAAGAAAAGAACTGAAGTGAGCCATGCAAGGGAAGTGCTGGCGATGACTATGGGCAGATCGGCCCAGGCGATCCAGGTCACGGTCCGCACGCTCGCGAAAAGAGCCAGGCCGGATACGATCCAGAAAAGGCAGTAATAAAAAAAGACCCATATTACTTCCCGAAAAGGCAGGAAAACCTCGATCGTCTCCCTGCCCAGTTTTCTGAAAACAAAATTACCTATGCGGCCCAGCACGGCTGGATGTAGCCCGATGATAGCCATCGGAGGGATTATCAGCACAAGCCAGATCAGTTCAGAGAAGCTTTGCAGCTTGGGCCAGAGTGGAAGCGCGATCGCCAGGACGGTAGTCGCGGATGCCGCCAGCAGGGCCTGTTCGTAGGCGACGCTGGTAAGCGTGACGCGTTTCGGCACGCCGTAGGGTTCGGTCATCATGACCCTGCCTACAACCATTAGCACGTTGCCGGGAACGTACCTTGCAAGCAGTGATTTAAACCAGATATAGACTCTGGAAAGGAATGGCACCGGATGATGAAATCGCCAGAGGATGATGAGCCAGCCAGTCGCGTGTCCGATATACAGGCCACAGAAAAGGAAGAAAGAGAGGACCAGCCAGATGAAATCGAACTGCCAGTCGTGGGATCTTATTTCGCCCCAATCGGACATAATCTTCCTGCCCAGGAAGAAAAAGACGATGCCAACAAGGATGACCTGGATCGCCAGACGCAGCGTTTTTTTTGATTTAGGAGTGATTTTTCCTCCCGGGAAATATGCAGGTAGGCTTGTTGCCGACGCCGCAAAGTATATACTAATCCGGTCAGGAAAATCCCCTAAGACAGAATAGGGTGGATAGAGGTATGGACAATGTCTGAAGTTGAAAAAAAGAAAACACGCGTTGGCGTCCTCATGGGAGGGTTCTCCCGCGAGCGGGAAATATCCCTGCGTTCAGGCCAGAACTGCCTTGAGGCGATCCAGGAACTCGGCTATGAGGCGGTCGGCATCGACGTGGACCGCTCGATTGCCGAAACGCTTCGGCGGGAAAAGATCACTTTCGCGTTTCTGGCCCTGCATGGCAAGTACGGGGAGGATGGCTCGATTCAGGGGTTGCTGGAAATGATGCAGATCCCGTATACGGGTTCGCGTGTTCTGGCGAGCGCCATTGGCATGAACAAGGTCAGGACCAAACAGATCGCATCCTTTCAGGGGATTCCCACTGCGCCCTTTGAGAGTTTCAGCATCAAGCAGGATATGGGGGAGATTGTTCTGGAGGCCAAGAAAAGGCTTAAGTTCCCCGTCATGATCAAACCCTGTGAGGAAGGTTCGAGCCTCGGCGTTTCCAAAGTCGATAACCCCGATGATTTTGATGACGCTATCGCGCAGGCAGGCCGGGATTTTGGAGAGGTAATGGCCGAGGAGTTTATCGAGGGCGACGAGGTCACGGTCGGGATGCTCGAAACACGCCGTAGCCTGACGGCTCTACCGGTGTTGCAGCTTAAACCCAAGTCGGATTTTTATGACTTCGACGCCAAGTACAGTCACGGTATGACGGAGTTTGTCGTGCCGGCGCTTATTCCCGAAGAGACCGCGGTGCGGGTGCAGGAGCTGGCGATGAAAGTGCACGCTATCATAGGATGCCGTGGTTTCAGCCGCGTCGACTTTATAATCGACAGTAGCGGCATTCCGCAGCTTACGGAGATCAATACTCTGCCGGGCATGACCGATACCTCTGATTTTCCCGCACAGGCAAAAGCGGCTGGCATCAGTTATACGGAGCTGGTGGAAAAAATGTTACGTTCAGCGATGTTGCCGTAAGGAACCGGGGGTGGGTTTAAAAGAGGCCCCGGTGTCAATCGTCGGCAAGACGGTGTGAAGCCACGTTATCCCAGGCTTCATGGAGGATACCGCTGGCCACCAGGTCTGAGTTCACTTCGTACTTGTTGCGCTCTAGCGATCTTTTGATGCGCTGGAGCCTGCGCTTACGCTCAGACCAGTTTTGCGGGGCAATTTCTTTTACGTCAATAAGGGGCATTTGGTTCACTCATCCAAAGCGACTTCAAGCTACAGGTGTGTGGGCAATTTCCAACTTTTGTCGCCTCTCATAATTGATATCGGAGCTTCGAGGACAAAATATAAGAATCCGGTAAAGACCTCCAGGAACAACCCGGTTGCCGTCTTTTGGTACTGAGATGGGAATACAGGTACAATATCCTTGGTTTTGCAGGATAATAAAACACATCAGAGTAACTTCAGATTTGGCGGGCAATCCGCCAGTCTCGAAGGAATAGACTACCTCGTCGGCCACGGTTTTGACTTCGCGGATCTGAACCTGAACGAGCTGGACAAGATCCGTCGGGAAGAGTCAGATATGCTGGAGGCCGCCGCGCGCGGCGGGATTTTTTTTGTCGCCCACGCTCCCGACCTTCGGGTAGACGACGCGGAGGGACTGGCCAGGATAGAGGAAGCCGTCAGGTATTCCGCCCGCTTTAAGCCGAGGACCATAACCATACACCCGATCATGGCCTCGCCATCGAACACACCTGAAAAAATCAGTCTCAAAATCAGGGAGATTGTCAAGCTCGCGGGCCTCGCCGAGGAATTCGGCGCGAAGATAGCCTGTGAGAACACGGCCGAAGTAGCGGCCGACATGACCGATCTGATGGCGGCTGATCCCAGGTTGGTGCTTACGCTGGACATCGGCCATGGCGAGCTGCTCGGCGAAGAGAACAAATCCCTGGGTTTTATCAACACCTGGCCGGAACGGATAAGTCATGTCCACATCCATGACAACGTCGGCGGCAACACTTACTACGAAGACCTGCATCTTCCCCTGGGAGAAGGAAGGATCGATTTCAAACCGATCATGGAAGCGCTGGCGCTTCTTCCCCAGGAAGTCACGATCACATTTGAGATGCCGCGGCACAAGGCCATGGAAGGTTTAAAGTGGTTGCGCGAACACAAGCTTGCATGACGGCCATGAACTACATATACAGGGCCAGGGGCAATATATACCTCAATATAACCAACCGTTGTTCATCAGACTGCACTTTCTGTCTGGCGAAATTCACCGATCGTGTTTTCGGCTATGATTTAAAACTCGAAGTCGAGCCCGAGGTGGAAGATATCATTCGCGATCTAGAGCTCGAGTTTCTCGAAGGGCCCGCGGAAGAAGTGGTCTTTTGCGGTCTGGGAGAGCCCACGATGCGCCTCGATGAGATGCTGAAGATCGTGGAATGGCTCAAGCTGAGGAGAATATCATCCAGGCTCGACACCAACGGCCACGGTCAGCTTCTCAATCCCGGGCACGATGTCGCAAGGGAACTTGCCCGCGCGGGACTGGGTTCCGTGTCCATCAGCCTTGTGGCCCACAATTCGGAAGTCTACAATCAAATAAGCAGACCTATATTCAGCAAGGCCTTCAGGGCGGTGCTGAAATTCGCGGAGGATTGTGTCCGCGAGGGGATAAAGGTAACCATGAGTGTGGTTGACCTTCCAGAGGTGGACATCGAAGCCTGCGGAAGCATTGCAGGAAAAATTGGAGCACAATTCCGTATCCGGAAGCTGATTACGCCGGAGTCGGAGGAGGTAAAGGCTTGAACGAGAACAGGGCGCCGCGCATATTGCTGGTCGACGATGAAGAAGCCATCCAGAAGCTGCTTACATATCCCATGGAAAAAGAAGGTTATGACATCGTGCAGGCCATGGATGGCGAGAGCGCCCTGGAGAAGTTTCGCGAACAACCATTTGACCTGGTGGTGCTGGATATCATGTTGCCGGGAATCGACGGCACGGATGTCTGTCGTATCATCCGCGCCGAGAGCACGGTGCCGATCATAATGCTTACCGCCAAGTCGGACGAGTTCGACAAGGTTCTGGGTCTTGAGATAGGAGCGGATGACTACATCACGAAACCTTTCAGCATCCGCGAGTTCCGCAGCCGCGTCAAAGCCCAGTTGCGCCGCATGCAGATGGTAGCAGCGCCGGCCGACTCGAAACGCGATCTGCTCGAAATTGAAAAGCTGCGCATAGATTTC
>JBAZWE010000001.1:26143-73830 GCA_041660545.1 Thermoleophilia bacterium | reverse complement strand
TTCTTCTGCCACATGTTACTGATGTAAACCACCTCCAGTGTTAATCGAGATCAGATTCATTCTTTCTACCAATAGTCCGCTATCCCTGCAGCGAAACCATTCCTTGGCTCATATAAATCCTTATTCCGGCCGCCGTTCGTCACTTAAAAAGCACGCCGCCGATCCTTATGATCGTCGCCCCTTCCTCCACTGCCACGACATAATCATTGCTCGTGCCCATGGAAAGGTCCTTAAAATGGAATTTTCCCCGCCAGTTTTGGGAGAGTCGGGTTGCAGTACGGCGCAGTGCCGCAAAGTTGGAGCGAACAGCTTCGGGGTCTGCCGCCAGGGGCGGCATGGTCATAAGACCGGTAAAGTTCACCTTGGAAAACTTGGCTGCCTCCTCCAGGAAGCGGTCAATTTCGGTAGTGATAATACCATATTTACTGCCCTCTTCGCTAACGTTGACCTCCAGCAGCACATTTGTGGCGGCTTCGGCGCGGCGGTCGATCTCGGCCACAACCGTGAGCGAATCCACTGAATGAATAAGGCGGACCAGCGGCAGAACCTGACGGACCTTGTTGCTTTGCAGGTGGCCGATGAAGTCCCAGGTGAAGCGTCTGCCGTACTCCGCATGTTTGGCCACCAGGTCCTGGGCCCGGTTCTCACCAATGAGCGTGATGCCGGCCTCGGCCAGCGGAGCAAGGCCGTCGGCGGTCACGTATTTGGTCGCCGTGAGGATCTCAACATCACGCACATCGCGACCGGCGCGCGTGCAGGCGGCGCTTACCTCATCCTTTACTTGAGATAATTTTTCACGGATGAGGTTGGGGTCTAGGGTTTCGGGTGTATACAGGACGCGCTTCATGACTCGACCCAGGCGATAGCCCCGTGGCGGCCAGTCACGCCATCGCGACGGTAAGAGTAGAAGTGGTCATCGCAGCTGGTGCAGAGTTCGAGCACGTAGACGTTCTCCCGTTGCAGGCCCGCGGCAAGCAGCGCTGCTTCGACACCGCTCTGCATGTCGAGCCAGACGCCTTCGTCGTTGCGCGCAAGCACATCGGGCCCGAAAAGCTCTTCCATTTCCGTGGCGATCTCTTCGCTTACCTGATAGCAGCAGGCGCCGATGGCGGCGCCCACGGCGGCGGTCATCGATTCCGGTTTAATGTTGTATGTCTCTGACATAAGGTCGACACCGGCGGCCACGACGCCCGCGGCAAGCCCCTTGCGGCCGGCATGCAGAACCGCAACGACGGGTTTTTCCTCTCCCCGCAGATCCGTGCCGATACCGGTAAGCACCACTGGTGCGCAGTCAGCAAAATGAAGGAGGATCGGCGCATTGCCCAGTGAAGTCACCAGGCCGTCACAGGGGTCGAAGGCCGACTCTTCGCTCAGCGCGCCGGAGCCAATGCGTTCTTCATCGTCCAGCAGCTGTACTTTGGCGGTGTGCCGCTGCTGCGGAGAAGTCAGTCTGGCCGGATCAAGCCTTAGCACGCTGCACAACAAAGCCCGATTTTCCTGGACCTTCTCCTGAACGTCGCCGACATGATAACCCAGGTTCAGCGATTCGTAGGGAGGAATGCTGAAACCACCCGGCCTTGAGGTGAAACAGACTTTGACACCCGGAACGGCTTCATTAAAACGCCACAGGAGCAAGGGGTCCCGGTTCTCCTGAGTGAACGGGTCGCCCGGCTCCTCAACTGAGCCCCAGGCAAAGATTTTCTTGATGACTGACAATGGAATATCTTTACGGATATATGGATTAATAAAAAAGGCGGGCCCTCTGGGCCCGCCTATCGTTTCTGAATCAAGCCGCTGGTTTTTGCGTAGACAGGATCCGGATTCCTCTTAGTCCTTATCCCGCAGAAATGTCGGAATATCGAGAACGTCCTCGCCGACCTCAAAGTCCGGTATCTCGTCCGGGTCGCGATCGGGAGCGCTGCTCGACGGGGACTGTATCCTTGCTTCCCTGGTCTCGCGAACGATCCTCGTCGGCTGCTTGTCGAAGCCGGTCGCGATTACCGTTACCTTGACCTCGTCCTTGACGCCATCATCGATGACAGCCCCGAAGATGATGTTGCAGTTGGAGTCGGCGGCGCTCGAGATGACCTCGGCCGCTTCGTTTACCTCGAAGAGTCCCAGGTCCGGGCCGCCGGTGATGTTCAAAAGGATGCCCGTGGCTCCTTCCACCGAAGCTTCCAGCAGCGGTGATGATATGGCCGCCTTGGCGGACTCGGCGGCGCGGTTCTCGCCGCTTGCCACGCCAATGCCCATAAGCGCCGAGCCGGCGTCCTTCATGATCGCCTTGACGTCGGCGAAATCCAGGTTGATAAGACCCGGTACGGTTATGAGATCGGTGATACCCTGCACGCCCTGCCTGAGGACGTCGTCTGCTACCTTGAAGGCGTCGATGATCGAGGTTCTCTTCTCCACTACCTGCAGCAGCCGGTCGTTCGGAATGATGATCACGGTGTCCACTTTTTCGCGGAGCATCCGTATACCTTCTTCCGCCTGGTCGCTGCGTCGTTTGCCCTCGAAGGAGAACGGACGTGTGACAACGCCCACGGTCAGCGCCCCAAGTTCCTTGGCGATCTCTGCAATTACGGGCGCGGCGCCTGTGCCTGTGCCGCCACCTTTTCCCGCCGTGACAAACACCATGTCGGAACCCTTGATCGCCTCGCGAATCTCGTCGCGGCTTTCTTCCGCCGCCTCGCGGCCGACCTCCGGGTTTGCTCCCGCTCCCAGGCCCTGCGTTATCTTGCCGCCGATGTGGAGCTTGACGTCTGCATCGCACATGAGCAACGCCTGCGCGTCGGTGTTGACTGCGATGAATTCAACACCTTTAAGCCCTGCGTCAACCATACGATTGACCGCATTGGTTCCCCCGCCGCCTACGCCCACCACCCGTATTACCGCTAGATAACTACTACCTGGATCCAGCATATTGTCAAAACCTCCCTAAGGGTCTAGGTTTTGTCCTGCCGGCCAAACCAACCCTTAACCTTTGCAAGAACCTCGTTCCACAACCCTGAAGTTGGAATCGAGGGTTCTGGCAGGTGACTTGGCCCTCGTATAAAAATATGCTTGCTTCCATATAAAAGCAAGCCTACGGCCGTAGCATAAACGGGATTACCGGGTATGTCAACAACCCCCCCTGTGGCTATGGGCGGTCCCAGTCTGGCAGGCAATTTGGTGACGTCGCCGGCAAGGCCGCAGATACCCTCAAGCTGACTTGAGCCTCCGGTTATCACTATCCCTGCAGCAACACTTGAGAGATAGCCACTGTCGCGAGCCTGCTTTAAAACCAGTGAAAATATCTCGGCCACACGCGCCTCGATGATACGGGCCAGGAACTTTCTGGAGAATGTCACCTGCCGCTCGCCGAGGCTCCCTTCAGCGCCGGCCGGAGCCTTTACCATTTCTATATCCTCGACCAGATGACTCTGGGCGTGACCGTATTGAATCTTGATCTCTTCGGCCGCGTCCAGTGGTACTTTCAGACCTACCGAGATATCCCCGGTGATGTGATTGCCTCCCACCGGCAAAACCGCGGTATGGACGAGACGGCCACCGGTGAACATCGCCACGTCGGTTGTGCCGCCTCCGATATCAACCAGCATGACTCCTGACTTCATCTCCTGCTCTTCAAGGCAAGCCTGGCTCGACGCCAACGGCTCGAGTACTATGTCATCGACTGTAAGTCCCGCTTCCCGCGTCGCTCCAACCAGATTCTGAATCGAGTTGATGGCTCCAAATACAAGGTGACCGCTCATTTCGATTTTTGTGGCGTACATGCCCACGGGCCGCTTTATACCGTCCTGCCCGTCCAGGATATATTCACGGGGCAGCGCATGTATCAACTGAAGATCTTCAGAAATCCTGACTTCCTTGAGCTTTTCCAGCAGACCTTTACGCTCCTCGGGTGTGACCCGGCCGTCCGCGTGGGGATTGGTGATGCTGACCTTGCGGTTCATGGAGACAACGTGTGAACCGGCAACTCCGACAAAGGCTTCCCTGGGCGTCACACCTGCCGCCGAAGCGGCGCTTGCCACGGACTCGGCGATCGATGCCGAGGCATCGGCCATGTCCACGACCACGCCTTTATGCATACCTCTCGCCGGGACATTTCCAACCCCCATGACTCTGACAAGGTTGCCGTCGGCGTCCAGCTCTCCGATCAGGCATGCGATCTTTGTCGTGCCGACGTCCAGGGCGACAACGGGTGGATATGCCGCATGCCCCAGACTTGCCACCGGCTTGCGCGGTTTACCCTTCTTCTTCTTTTTAACGTAGGGCTTTACCCCCGCCTGTTTCGGTTTCTTTTTGTTCTTTTGTTTTTCTTTCACTTTTCTCTCATCCATTGCGCGCTCGGGCATGGGCTCACCGGGTTTTGGTTTTTCTTTAAACTCAGCCACCGGTTGTCTGAGTCTGTGTCGTGACCGTCGTCGGAGGAGCAACCGCGTTTCCATCCTTCGTTACCGGCCGCTCAACCACTGATACATCTATTGTAAGTGTAGTGCCTGCCGAGGTGGACCTTGCCAGCAGCTGTCTTAAGACTTCGAACTTGAGCCCATAATCCGTTAGCGCGCCGAAGTTGATATTTACTCCGGACCTGGTACGCATGATCACGTCGCCATCAACAACCCTGACCTCGGCGATATCCTGATTGAAATTCGTTGGTATGTTATTCATGAACTCAAACCCGGCGAGAGCGTCGGCACAATCAACCTGGCCGCCGATCTGGGCGGGACATGGCTCCTTTGTCGATAGCAGCGGAAAGTTCGGATCAGGCGCGGATGGGGCCTCAAGAACCCTGCCGTCCGACGCGAGCATATAAAATTTACCCTCTTCACCGGCCAAAGTAACAAATGGCCTGTATTCGCGAACGTGGATGGTCATCGTATGGGGGAAATCGCGATCGAGTTCGACACTCTCAACATAAGAGAGCTCGCTCAGGGATCTGGAGGCATTATCAAAAGAGATCGAGAGCAGGCTCTTTCCCCGCAGCATTGGACCCGTCCTGTCCATGATCTCATCCGTGCTCACCACGCGGTTGCCGTCGATCACGATATCGTCTATCGCCAGCACCTCTGACTGGCTGAGCCAGAAGAAGGCGCCGGCGACTATTCCGGCTGACAGCAAGCCCAGCAGCACCAGCCATAAATTTTTTCTGATGTTCCTGCCGTTCGTTTCCATCAGAGCGATTTCAGTTCCAGGTTGCCCAGGAACCTTACCTCGGGTTCCAGAACAACGCCGAAAGCGTCATTGACCCTGCGGCGGCACTCGTCCATAAGATCAAGGACGTCATGGGCCGTCGCATTGCCCCGGTTGATTATGAAGTTGGCGTGAATATCGGATACGGCCGCACCGCTGCTGACCAGCCCTTTGCAGCCTGCCTCGTCGAGCAACTGCCCGGCGCTCTTTTCCCCATCCGGATTCTTAAAGACGCTGCCACAGGATTTTTCGCGAACGGGCTGGGAGGCTTCCCGCTGGCGCCGCATATCCAGCATCTTCCCGCTAATGGTTTCCGGGTCACCCTGCTTCATTTCCAGCACAACCCTGCTTACCACCGAGCCTGCCGGCACTCCACTGGTTCGATAACCGAAACCGAGATTCTGCGCGGAGATCGTCTTCACCTCGCCGGGAAGACAGACTTGTGCCTCAACAACCAGATCGCCGATCGAAGTACCATATGCGCCGGCGTTGATAGCGAGAGCTCCGCCTATCGTGCCGGGAATATATGCCAGGGGTTCGAGACCGGAGAGTCCGGCGCCGGACGCGATCCTGGCGACGCGGGGCAATGTCGCGGCGCCGCCGCAGCTGAGCCTTTCACCATTCCTGTGACATTCTCTGAATTCACTGCCCAGGGTTATCACCAGGCCATCCCAACCCTCATCCGCGACAAGAAGATTGGATCCGTGGCCGAGTACGAACCAGGGTACATTCATACTTTGGGCGGCCTCGAGAATGCCTGCCAGATGTGCGCGGCTGTCGGCTTCTATCACCAGCGCCGCCGGACCGCCGCAACCCAGCGTGGTCAGCGCGGCAAGCGGTTTGCCGGTTAAGCCTTTCCTTCCGGCCGCCTGCTCGATCGCCTCACGGGCTTGTACTTCAAGCAAGACTAGCCTGCCTTTCAAGAGCCGCGAGCAGATCCTCGCCGACCTTGAAGATGTCACCCGCCCCCAGTGTCAATACAAGGTCTCCCGGTCTCAGCTCGTTCAGCAGCAGGGGGACTATATCTCTGGCCCTGGGTATGTATGCGACCCTGGACTCCGGTTCCCATTTAAGCGCGGAGTCGACGACCAGCTTGCCGCTGATTCCCGGCTCGGGCTCCTCACGGGCGCCGTAAATGTCCGTGATTATAGCCAGGTCGCAAAGATTGAGCGCCCGGCCGAATTCGTCATGTAGGTAACGTGTACGCGAATAGAGGTGGGGCTGAAAGGCGCCGATGACCCTGGTCCAGCCGGCCGCCCTCGCCGCTTCCAGCGTCGCCTGGATCTCGGTCGGGTGATGAGCGTAATCATCCACTATCGTGATTCCGCCGACTTCGCCCTTGATCTGGAACCTGCGGGCCGCGCCGCTGAATGTCGTAAGCGCCGGCGCCGACTTCTCGGGGCTGACGCCGACCAGATCCATCACGGCAAAAGCCGCAAGCGAGTTGAGAACATTGTGCAGGCCGCGCACCGCAAGTGAGACCGGCAGCGCTCCGCCCGATGCGGTTGTATGGGAAAGCAGGTCGAACTGGGTGCCTTCCCGGGTTATGGACAGGTTCCCGGCCCGGTAATCCGCGGTCTCTTCGGTCCCATAGGTTATGACCCGTGCCCGGGTATGTCTGGCCAGATCCCTCAGGAGCGGTTGATCCCAGATGACCAGGGCGCCGTCTTCCGGCAGACCCTCGACAAACTTCTTAAAGACCTCGATGACCTCATCGATCGATGCATAATGTGAATGATGGTCAAGCTCGACATTGGTGATGACCGCGATCTCGGGATGAAGGTACAGCAGGGAGCCATCGCTCTCATCCGCCTCGGCTACCAGCCACTCTCCATCACCGGCGCGTGCGTTGCTGCCTACATCGTTGAGCTCTCCACCCACGACAAAAGATGGCTTAAGGTCAAGTAGCTCCATGGTATTGGCGATCATTGAAGTCGTCGTCGTCTTTCCATGCGTGCCCGCCACCGCGATTCCACGTTTCATCTCCATGAGTTCGGCCAGCATCTGCGCCCGCTGGAAAACAGGAAGACCCCGATCGATCGCCGCCTTGAGTTCGGGGTTGTGCGAGGGGATGGCGGTCGATACAACCACCGCGTCAGGTCGCTGGAGGTTCGAAGGGTCGTGCCCGAAGGCGACGGTCATGCCCTGCTCTTCCAGCATACGCGTATATCGGGAACGCTTCAGATCTGAGCCGCTGACCTTATATCCCAGCGCATGGAAAACCTGGGCGATGCCGCTCATGCCGGCGCCGCCGATGCCTATAAAATGAATTTTCTTTTTTTCCGTCAATTATTCCTGATCTTTCGTCTGGTTTTCAGCCTGCCGGCCCGCGTGCGATCCGCTACGCCCTGCAAGTTCGAATATCTCGTCCGCGATACGCTCGGCCGCACCGCGTTTGCCCAGTCGCGCACTCGCGCTGGCCATGTCCGCCAGCCTGGCCGTATTTGAGATGAGGCCGCTGACCCTGCTCTTCAGCGTCTCGCCGCTGACCTCGTCGTCCTCAAGAACTTCCGCCGCGCCAGCGCCGGCCATCCACTCCGCGTTTTTTCGTTGATGATCTCCGGTAGCGTAAGGATAAGGAACCAGAAGCGCTGGTTTTCCCAACGCGGCCAGCTCAAGAATGGATGCGCCGGATCGGCCCACCACCAGGCTCGCCGCGGCCGTGGCCAGAGGCAAATCGCCCGTATAGTCTAACAAATGATAATTTTCGCGGTCGGCGCCCGCTTCCTGCAAGCGTTTTTCAACCATGTCATAGTCGCGCTTGCCGCTGACATGGATCAGCTGGAATGGAAGGGGACCTGAACCGAAAGCCTCCACGCAGGCTAGGTTGATGGAGCGGGCTCCAAGACTGCCTCCGGTCACCAGCACCACGGGCATATCCGGTTTGAGACCGAAGAATTCACGTCCCGCTTCGGCTGTGGCGCCAAGCAGCTTGTCTCCAAGCGGGCGTCCGGCATAGAGGTACTTGCCGCCCTCTCTGCCGGGAATGACAAAGCTGGTACAGACACGATCTACAAAGGGCACTAGTACACGGTTTGCCAGGCCCATATGGGAATCGAGTTCCACGATGAGCGTCGGACGGCGGGTAAGCCAGGCTGTGAAAACCGGTGCCCAGCTTACATAGCCACCACCACCGACGACCACGTGCGGATGCCGGCGGCGCAATATTCCCAGGCAATCGATGCTTCCCTTGGCCAGCGACCAGAGGAAAAGGAAAAGGCGGAGCGAGAGCTTGCGCTCGAGGCCTCGCAGATCAGCCATGTCGAGTTCATAGCCCGACTGGGGGACGAATTCTTTCTCCAGCCCCCGGCCGGTGCCAATGAAGGAGACCGCTGCGCCCTTATCAGATAACGCGCCGGCGAGAGCCAGAGCCGGTACGAGATGTCCGGCCGTCCCCCCGGCGGCTATTACCACCTTCAATTGCCCTGAATTTTCTGTTTGGAGCAGCGGCAATTCGACTCCGTTGATTGACAGCGATATTAAGTAATATTCCAATACTTGCCAGCATGACGACCAGGCTGCTTCCGCCGTAGCTGATGATCGGCAGCGGTATGCCCGTCAACGGCAGCATGCCGGTGACGGCGCAAAGATTGACCGCGGCCTGGCCCACCAGCAGCGATGTGACACCAGCGGCCACGTACTTGCCGAAAAGGTCCCTGGATCTGAGAGCGATACGAAAACCGACATAGGCGAAAGCACCATAGAAGATTATCACCGCTATCACGCCCAGAAGACCCACTTCCTCGCCGATGATCGAGAGGATCATGTCGGTGTGGGCCTCCGGAAGGTAGTTGAATTTCTGGATGCTCTTACCGATTCCCACGCCGAAGATGCCGCCCGAACCCAGGGCGACGAGGGACTGGATGATCTGAAAGCCCGAGCCGTGGGCATCTTCATATGGATTCAGAAAAGCGGTGAAACGCGCCACCCGGTATGGAGCCATGGCGACGAAGGCCAGGCCCAGAACTCCCGCGCCGCCTCCGAGGGCGGCCAGGTCCCTCAGCCTCACGCCCCCAACCAGCAGCATGCCGGCAATCGTGATAACGATGGTTATGGTTGTGCCCATGTCGGGCTCGGCAAGTATAAAAAGACAGGCAAGCACCGGCAACCCCATGATCGGCAGGGCAAACCTCTTGATGCCTCCCAGGAGGCGCGGACGCGTATACATGATGGTGGACACATAAAGAATAACCGCGAGTTTGGTCAGTTCCGACGGCTGGAAGGTAGCCGAGCCGGCTCCGACCCAGCGGCAGGCGCCCTTGGCGCAGTAACCGACACCGGGAATAAACACCATAAGCAGCATGCCCAGCGATATGAGCATCAAGGCCGGCGCTACCTTGCGCAGGCGGGAATAGTCCGTTCTGGCCATGGCAAACATGAATACCAGGCCCATTACTGCAAAGAACAGCTCGCGTTTCAGATAGAAGTAACTGTCCTGGTTCTCACCAAAGTAGGCGTTGGCCCAGCTGGCGCTGAAAACCATGACCACGCCGACCGCCAGCAGAATAAGGGTCACCGTGACCAGGAATGTATATTCAAAGGAACCCGCGGCATGACTCGAACCGCGTCCTTTTCCCTTGAGTTTCTTTTTTCTCCATTCCATATTCAGTCCCAACAGCATATTTACCGGGGAGATGAAATGTTCTCCCCGCCGGTCGGTCATCCTTAAGCGTTTGTCTGTCATCCTTAAACGAAGCGAAGGATCTGCTTCGTTTCCTACAGCATATTTACCAGGGAGATAAAATGTTCTCCCCGCTGCTCATAATTGTCGTACTGATCGAAACTGGCGCATGCAGGCGCCAGCAGCACCACATCTCCGGGCCCGGCGCTCGCGCTGGCGATGTCTATCGCCTCCTCCAGACCGGCGGCCATGATGGTCTCTCTGCCGACCTGGTCAAAACTGGTGGCGATCTCCTGGGCGGCTTCACCGATCGCGATCAACTGCGTGATTTTTTCTTCCGGCGCGTCTGCCGCCAGTCGATCAAAAGTACACCCTTTGAGACTGCCGCCCAATATCAGGTGGACCCCGCCCTCGAATGCAGTGAGCGCCTTGATGGCTGCATCGACGTTGGTTGCCTTGGAGTCGTTTACGTAAGTTACGCCATCCACGATCCGGACCTGCTGCAAGCGGTGAGGGACCCCCGGAAAACTCACAAGTCCCCCGGCCACCTCCCCCGGTGAAAGCCCCATACTTAAACAGACCGACGTAGCCGCAAGGCAGTTCTCCAGGTTGTGATCACCCTTGAGACTGGCATCCTTCCAGGCGATGATCGCCGTGGAGCCGGCCTGTGTTGAATCTTCGCCGTTTTTAAGTTCATTCCTGCCGCCTGCCGCGATATGGGCGCTCGGTGCGTCCACACCATGCTGATTATCCGGTCCGCGGCCGGCTTCATCGTCCGAATGGACTTGCGGCAAACGGGTACGCACACCGGACCCGGCTGTCGCCAGGCCTTTGAGGTTGGCACGGATGACGCCGTCGCGAACAAAAACCAGCGGCTCCATCCTTTCACCCACGGCCGGTCTGCTGTCTCCGGCGCTGCCGCTGAACCAGACTTTGCCCACGTGCACCGGCACGGGCCGATGACAGGCGGGGTCATCGAGATTGATGATAGCCAGGTCATGAGGCTGCTGGTTGACAAAAATATTCATTTTGGACAAATAATAATCTTCGGTGCAGTCGTGCCGGTCCAGATGGTCTTCGCTTAAGTTGAGCAGCACGGCGATATCCGGTCTGAAGTCGATCGTGTCTTCGAGCTGAAAGCTGGATAGTTCCAGCACCAGAAGCTTGTCCTCATCGATATTCCCCACGAAGACAGACAGGGCGGTGCCGATGTTTCCGGCGCTCCTGCAGGGCCGGCCGGCGCTGGTGAGGATGTGCGTTATCAGCTCGGTGGTCGTTGTCTTACCGTTCGTGCCCGTGACCCCGATTATGAAATTCGTGATAAATCGCCAGGCAAACTCGATCTCGCCCCAGACGGGGATACCCCGCTGGCGGGCTTCCTCGATCAGCGGGATGTCGCCGGGTACACCCGGGCTCTTGACCACCAGGCCGCAGCCGTCAAGCAGGCTGTAGTCCTCACACCCCAGCTCTACCCTGACCCCGGCCCCTGCCAGCGTATCCACATCAGCGGCCGACTCCGGCTTCTCCTCCCGGTCGGCTATGACTACCTCTACTTCCGGAAGTGACCGCCGCGCCGCCAGTGCCGCGGCAATTCCGGAGCGCGCCATGCCGATGACCAGTAATCGGCCGATCCCCCTGAGGTCCGCGGCCATGTTCATTGGCGGCTCCCTGTCATCATCTGTTGGGCGGCAGGGAAATGTAGAAGATCGTAAAGCCTGTCGAGGCGAAGATGGCGCTGACTATCCAGAAACGCATGATGATCCTGGTCTCCGACCATGCCATCAGCTCGAAATGATGATGGATGGGAGTCATGAGAAAGACCCGCTTGCCGGTGGCTTTGAAACCGAGCACCTGGACTATCACCGACGCCGCTTCCGCTACGAAGATCGCGCCGATAATGATCAACAGAAGTTCGGTCTGTGTAAGAAAGGCCATGGCGGCGATCGCGCCACCCAGCGCCAGCGAGCCCGTGTCTCCCATGAAGATCTCGGCGGGGAATGAATTGAACCACAAAAAGCCGACACAGGCTCCGCCCAGGCAGGCTGCGATGATTCCCAGGTCGGTCTGCTTGGTGAGAAAGGCGATGGTCATATATGTGAGCATGGTCACCGCCACGGTGCCGGCCGCCAGTCCGTCGAGGCCGTCAGTCAGATTCACCGCGTTGGAGAAGCCGGCCAGCCACAGAAAGATGATGAAATAATAGGCGATACCGACGTTGACGACGCTGTCGCTCATGGGAATCTTGATGGTCTCACTCAGGCCGCCGTAACGCACGGCGATCATGCCGACGAAGATGGCAAGAACCAGCTGCAAAAGAAGCTTGCCCCTGGCCCTGAGACCAAGCGAACGCTTCATCCTGATCTTGGCGTAGTCGTCGGCGAAACCGATGGCGCCGCAGCCCAGCGTCGTGATGACGACCAGCATGCTCTTGACGCTCCAGTCCCCGAGGATGAAGAAAGGCACCATCATGCCAATGATGATGAGGATGCCGCCCAGGGTTGGAATGCCCGCCTTGGTCTTTAGGTGTTCCTCGGGCCCCTCCTCGCGAACCTGTTGACCAAATTCATTCTTTATGGCAAATTTTATGAACTTGGGGCCCAGGAAGAGGGTGATCATCATGGAAGCCAGTCCGGCGGCGAGAAGCTGGAACATCATGCCGGACTAATCCTCCCGCGCCGGCTCGCCCTCCGGGGAGTCACCCGGGGAGACTTCCGGCAATCCGTCCGCTTTTGCTGCTGCATCCGGGGGAATATCTCCCGATCCGGCTTCGATCAGAATATTGCTCAGCTGCTCGAGCCTCATGAAACGCGAGGCCTTGACCAGCACGACATCGCCCGGGCGTATAAGTCCCGGTACCCCCCTTAAGGCCTCGTCGCGCTCGGCAAAGTAATAGTTATCCCCAAAACTTTCCCCATATTTATCCCCATCCTTTTCCCCGGCGCCTTCACCGTAAAGAATATCCTCCGCGGCGCCTTCCAGGTAACCGCGGGACTGTTCACCCACGGCGATAAGGCAATCTATGCCCAGCTCCAGCACATCCCGGCCGACCTGGCGGTGATAATCGAGCGCCTGCGGCCCCAGCTCTCCCATGTCTCCAAGCACCGCGACCGTCCTTCTTCCGGTGCCGACGCTTGCCAGGTATTCCAGGGAGGAACGCATGGAAAGCGGATTGGCATTGTAACAGTCGTTGAGCAGAGTGACGCCATTGTCCAGGTCTATCAGCTCGCCGCGAAGACTGGAGAGATTAATGCCGGCGACCGCTTCGGGAATATCCTCAAGCGGCAGGCCCAGCTGGTAATAGGCGCCAATGGCCGCCATCGCGTTCTGCAGATGATGGTGGGCGGCGAAATTGAATACGAACTCCAGATCGCGTCCGCAACAGGAGACTACACAGTGCAGCCTGCCGTCATCCATATGCTCATGGAAAACAGGATAGATATCGGCTGCCTCGTCGAAACCGAATGTCACTGTTTCCACATCGAGTCCGGCCAGGTGCGGTTCAAGCAGCTTTTCTCCATATGGTGCGACCAGCTTGCCACCGGGCGGCAGGCCTTGAGCGATCTCTGCCTTGCCCCGGGCGATGTTCTCAAGACTGCCGGCATATTGCAGATGAGCCGGTCCGATGTTGGTGATGATGGCGACCTCGGGCGACGCGATGCGGCAAAGCTCTGCAATCTCGCCTTGCGCCTGCATGCCCATCTCCACGACGATGACATCGGTATCCTGTGTTGCATCCAGCAGGGTAAGCGGAACACCTACCTCGTTGTTGAAGCTCGCGCGGCTCGAGACGACGTCCACATGCCCCTTGAGCAGCGCGGCCAGTATGTCTTTGGTGGAGGTCTTGCCCGTACTGCCCGTGATCGCCACAACGGTGGCGCCGCTTCGGGAAGCTACGAGCGCCGCGATATCTTTCAGGGCTTCGCCTGAATCATCAACGGCAATGACCACTGGGGTGTTGCCGTTGGCTCCAGCGACCAGGACCGCCAGACGTTCGGCGGCGTCACGCTCGGCAAGAACTCCCATGGCGCCGCTGGCAAGAGCCTCTTCGGCAAAATCACCACCGTCGAAATTTTCGCCCTTGAGTGCTATGAACAGGCATGAAGTCAAATCGCCGCGGGTATCGGTGGAAACCGACTCGACGGCAGACGCGGCCGCGCCGGCCCGCAGATCACCCGAGCATGCCTGACAAATCTCATTTGCTGTTAGTGTTATCACTTCTTCAGCTTGTTTTAGAATAGACCCTGTCATTCCTCTAAGCATCGTCGTGCAGGGACAGCCGGTACCTGCACACCGGTGTGGCCGAAGTCCTCATTCCCCGCTCTTTCCCGGGCTCCTCGGGACAACTCACCGAAACCGGGATGACAGTCACGTTGGTACCAACAAAATCAACCGGTTCCCATTCATGCGAACAGAGTGGGACCGACCAGGATGATGTTGTCCGCTGGAGAATGCCTTGTTTATGGGGATGGTAGACCGCGGTGGCCAGGAGGCCGTCGAGAAGGGTTAAGTAGAATTCCGCCTTCATCGGGAAGTTATTTTACACAATATGGCTTGATAAGGATACCCCGCGACACAATTTCTTGTGGATAACTCTTTTTTATCGTTGATCCGGACTGTTTCCGTGCTGTTTGCACCGGGGCGCATTCGGACCCCGGTTATGCCGTTCAGACTTTCCATGGCGTGTATCTTCATGGCACGATCCTCAGTTTCTGCAACGAAAACTGCGTGATCTTCTGAAACGCCGGCGCCGCCACGGTGGCGCCGCCGCCGAAGGGATGCGGCTCATCCACCATCACCATAACGACCAGTTGCGGGTCTTTCGCCGGAGCGAAGCCGATGAACGAGCCGATGTAATTATCTTCGGAATACCCCGAACCGTCAGGCAGCGGTTTCTGGGCGGTGCCGGTCTTGCCGGCCACGTGATAACCGTTTACCTGGGCAAGCGGAGCGCCACCCTCTTCCACCACCTGCGTCAGAAAGGTCTGAAGCTGCTTCGATGTCTGCTCGCTGATGATGCGTTTTCCTTCCGGCTGCAGTTGCTCCTCTTCACCGATGCGGTTGACCAGGTGGGGTTTCATGAGCACGCCGTCATTGGCGATGATCGAATACGCCGAGGTCATCTGCAACGCGGTCACCGAGATACCTTGCCCGATCGGCACATTGCCGATCGTTGAACCTGACCACAATTCGGGCGGAACCACAATACCTTGGGCTTCACCTGGAAAATCGATTCCGATGGGAGCGCCAAAACCAAAACGGTTTATCCAGCTGTCGAGCTTCGTATCCCCTACCCGCATACCGACGGTCACGGCGCCGACGTTGCTGGAGTGAATCAGTATCTGGCTAAGGTCCCAGCTCTCCTCGCCGCGATCGACCGCGTCCTTGATCGTCCTGCCGCCAAGCTCGAGCGTGGGGGGAAGATAGAGGCTCTGGCCGGGAGCGACGACTTTTTCCTCGAGACCCGCGGCGACGGTCACTGATTTGAAAACCGAACCGGGTTCGTAACTGTCTGTGACCACGCGGTTGCGTCTCTGGTCTTCGCTCAGACTGTCGAATTTGTTGGCATCCACCGTCGGGACATTGACCATGGCGTATACTTCACCGGTCCTGGGGTTCATGACTACGGCAGAAGCCCCCTTGGCCGACCATTGCTTGACGGTTTCGGTAAGCACCTTTTCCGTCTCGAACTGGATTGCCTGGTCTATCGTCAGCCAGACGTCCACGGGTCCCTTCCTCCAGGCTGAGCATCTCGATCTGCTTGCCGCCGGCGTCCGTGATAACCTGCTGACGACCTCCGACTCCGGAGAGGACGTCGTCCAGCTCAAGTTCAAGGCCCGCCAGCCCGCGATTATCCATACCCGCAAAACCAATGACCTGGGCGGCCACCTGATTCTGCGGATACTTGCGCTATTCCTCCGAGAGAAAACCGATCCCCGCTATCTGACGTTTCTCGATCTCCTCCGCCTGCCTGGCATCGACCCGCCGGGCAAGATATACGAAACCCGAGTTGCGGTCGGAAAGTTTTTCCAGAATGGGGTTGGGGTCCTGCTTTAGAATCTCACCGATGTACTTCGAAGTCCCGAGGGGGTCTTCTATCAGATACGGCGTCGCGTAGATCGTCCTGGTTTCCTCGCCGACGGCCAGCTCGTTGCCGCCGCGGTCGAAGATTGTGCCGCGGCGGGCGGGCAGATCAAATTGCTGGACGTGCTGCTGCGCCGCCTGTTGGGATAGATCGCTTGCCTTGACTGTCTGGAGGAATATGACGCGTACGGAGACGGCGAAAAAAATCATGATGAAGCAGAGGAGTGTCCACCTGATACGCCTGTCTGGATTGCCGAGCGCCGGCACCTAAGGGGCCGCCGTCCTTCCGCCACCGGCGCCGAGAGTATCGAGGTTGGCATAATTCTGCCTGGCCTCAGACGGGCCGATGTAAACGTACTGAACCTTCTCGGGAGGAACCATGCCCAGCGATTGGGTAGCGATCTGCTCGATCCTTTCAGGAGAGCTCAGACCTGCAACCTCACTGGAGAGCCTGGCGTTGTCCGCCGAAAGCGTGTTCTTCTCCCGGATGAGTTCGTTGAATTCCATATTTTTCTTGAGGATGCCCACGTGTACGGCAACCAGGCCGAGCAGACAGATGGCTACCGCCGAAAGCCAGATACCGACATGCATGGTGCCACTGGCGGAGACGGAGGTTCGCCGCGGCTTGGGCGCCCTCTGGCGCGCCGGCTTCGAGTCGCGCTCGAACTTGCGCGTTATCTCGGTAAAACCCCAGTCCTGTTGTGCTGTTCTGGCCATTATCCTCTCTTAACCGAGTTTCTCCGCGACCCTCAGCTTTGCTGACTGGGAGCGCGGGTTTTCATCGATTTCTTCATCCGACGGCGAGATCGGCCGCCGGTTGACTATGCGAACTTCAGCCTGCGCCTTGCAGACACACTTGGGCAGATCGGGAGGACAGGTGCACTTGCCTACCCTCGCCGCGAAAAACTGCTTGACGATCCGGTCCTCGAGCGAATGGAAGCTGATGATGGCCAGTCTGCCGCCGGGAGCCAGAAGATTGAGCGCATTCTCCAGCCCTCTCTCCAGCGAACCCAGTTCGTCGTTGACCGCTATCCTTAAGGCCTGGAAGACCCGCCGCGCGGGATGTCCGGCGCCGAAACGTGCTGGTGTCGGAATGGCAGCCTTGACCACATCCACAAGCTGGAGCGTCGACTCAAACGGTTTCTTTTCGCGCTCGTTACAGATGCGTTTGGCAATCTGGCGCGCGTAGCGCTCTTCACCGTATGTCCTGAAGATATAAGCAAGTTCCTTGTATGGAAGGTCGTTGACCAGGTCCCTCGCGGTCGTGCGGTTGTTCGGATCCATGCGCATGTCCAGCGGGGCGTTGTAACTATAGGAGAAACCCCGCTCCGGACGATCCAGCTGCATGGAAGAGACGCCCAGGTCCATATAGATCAGGTCCGCCTCAAAATCTTTTTCGTCCAGCTGCTCGAGGGCGTCAGCAAAGTTGCCCTGCAGGAACCGGCAGCGGAAAGGCTGGTACTGTGAGTAGAGATCGAAGTAGCGCTTGGCCACCGGGTCACGGTCGATGCCGATGAAGAGCGCGCTCTTGCCCAGCTCTCCGGAAATCTTGCGTGCGTGACCGCCGGCGCCAAAAGTGCAGTCGATGATCGTATCATCCTGCTGCGGGTCCAGAAGATCCACCAGTTCCGAAGCCAGAACCGGCACGTGCGCACCGTTTGCCGCAATTCCTCGTATGCTGTTATTTAACTGCATACTTCCCTTCTCCCTTTTTTGTTGGAGAGGCCCGGAGTTCCCGCCTGTCTACTCCTCCTCCGCCTCCCGTTTTTTATAGGCCGCCCGATGGGCATCCCATTTCTTCCTGTCCCAGATCTCGAACCAGTCGTTAACGCCCTTGAAAATTACTTCCTTCCCTATCCCCGCGGCGTCGAGGTGATAGGCGGACAGGCTGATCCGTCCCTGCTTGTCCAGCTGGCTTTCGTCCGCGGAGCCATAGAGCATGCGACGCACATCCCGGTTGTGCCGGCTATCAATAGAGCTCATACCTGATAACTCCAGTTTGATGAACCGCTCCCACTCGGCTGCCGGGTAAACCGCAAGGCAACCCTCGAAATATTCCGTGACCACGACCTTGCCGTCAGAAATCTGCTGACGAAACTTTGCAGGAATCGCCACCCTGTTCTTCGAATCTAATGAGTGTTGAAAATGTCCCCAAAACTTGAAAGCTGGCATACCATTCCTTAGATGGTCTGAATTTCGTTCCCCACTTTATACCACTTTTCACCACCGAGCAAGCATTTTCATGCAATTAAATAGTGGGTTTCCCCGAAATTTCACAGAGATTTACCCTTTATGTTGCAGATTACGTTGCAAAATGGGTATATAGAACGCGCCGATTGCGAAAACAGGGGTTTTGCGGATCCGGGATTTTGGGCGTGAGAACTGCGATTTTACGCAAAGTCGGACCGCGGGGATGCGTTTTAGCGATCAGGCTCATGGGGTGTTGTGGGGAGATATGGATGACAGAGCTATCGTCATCCCTGTGCTTCGGTCTATCCGGTTATACTACGCGGGTTACTTCAGCTATCGCAACTTGCTAATCGAGTGGAATCTCACCCGTCGCATGTGGATTGCTACTGCCGCCGCTGCTGCCTGAGGATGACCCGGCGGCCTGATCCTGCAGGAGCTGCCCGGCCATGATGCCTATCTGGGTCGTGGGATTAATATCATAAGCTTTCTGCCACCAGGTCTTCGCTTCGTCGCGTTTGTTCTGATTTGCAAGAACGTTGCCTTTTAGCACCATAAGCGTCTGGCTGGCGGGATCGAGCGCCAGCCCCTTGTCTATCTCCCTGTTGGCAAGATCGACCATGCCCAGCATGGAATAGGCCTCACCCGTGCCGGCGAAGAAAGACGGGTTGTTGGGATTCAGCGTCGCGGCTTTCTCATATTGATCCTTGGCTTCCTTGTACTTGCCGGTCTGCATGTAGAAGTTACCGAAACTGTCCAGCACAAAAGTATCATTGGGATTTTCCTGGATTAGACTCTGGTATGTTTCGATCACGGGCGTGTAATCGATGGACTCGTAAGACGCCAGCTGATCAGCCGAGTGGGGTGATCCACTGGTGCTGTTTTCATCGCTGCCGGTAAATAACGGAACGATAAATATAGCGAGGACCACCAGAGCGGCCGCCGCGATAATGGCCCAGTAATAGCCTTTGATTTTCAAGAACACACCTCCGGAAAGGAAGAACCATTCCCGGATATTATACCTGATATTTGCATGTGTGCGGTAAGTAGCGTGGTTAACCAGTGTTAAGAAAGTTTGCGAGCCGGATCTGTTCGTTTTCGGCTTAAGTCCGGCAAGAGCCACATTGTGCTGTTATTCAAACAGGCCCAGATACGGCCCCATGATCGCTTCGCCGTAAAAAAACGCGATCAGCGCTCCCACAGCCAGAAAGGGGCCGAGCGGCAGGCGGCTTTTGCGCCCTTTTTTCCCGGCGACCATCAGCCCGATACCAATAAGCGAGCCAAGTAGAACACCGATGAAGATGCCCAGTGCCGCCGATCTGCCCAGGAAAAATCCCATCATGCCCACCATTTTGACGTCTCCCATGCCCATCCCTTTGGGAACCGCTACGGCGATGCTCAGAAATACGGCCGCCGCGATTAATCCCGACAGCGGAAAAGCCCACCAGACTGGAAAGTCCGGATCTTTTGTTGTAAGTGATATGGCCACCATCGCCACAAGGCCGATGACCGCAACGGGTAGCACGACGACATTTGGGATGATTTGATACTCCAGGTCGATGAAAAATATGATTATCATCGTTGAAATAAACAGCAGTGCGGGCAAGACCACCGGCTCGATACCGAAGCGCCAGCCGGCGAAAGCCCAGAGGGCGGCGTTAAGGAATTCCACAAGCGGGTATCGCCACGATATCGGCTCACCGCAATTTTTGCATTTGCCCTTTAACGCCGCGTAGCTGATGAGCGGCACGTTCTCAAACCAGCGCAGCTCGTGCCCGCATCCGGGGCAGCGGGAACCTGGCGAGACGATCGATTCCTTGCGGGGCAGACGATAGATGCAAACGTTCAGGAAGCTGCCGAAGACGGCGCCGAAGAGGAAGAGTGCTATTGAGAAGAAAATCAGATCCACTTGTTTCCACCCTGATCCATTGGTTTCATGCCGGCAAAGACAGACATCGGACCCCGGCGGTAATTGTTGAGAAGGCCCGTTTGAAAAGTGCTTGCCGTTTCGTTATATCAGTTCGCGTGATCGAGCACGACTATTTTCGGGCTTGAGGGAAGGTTTTCCTTTTCAACGGTCATTTCACTGATTCCGGGTGTCTCTACGTCCGGCTTTCCGGCGATGAACCTGTCAACTCCGTCGATCTTGAAGAGGCACTTGTCATTACGGTAGTGCATGGGAAAGTCAGAGGCGGCGCGAGTTGCTGCCAGATGCGCGTTGCCGCCGCGGCGTCGATTGTGAAGTTTCCGCCAACAGGGATGAGCAGCACATCAACTGCACCGATATCCCGCGCCTGGTCTGATGTCAGTTCGTGACCCAGGTCGCCAAGATGGCAGACAGTGATGTCGCCGGTCTTGATAATAAAGATGATGATATCGCCGCGCATGACACCGGCCTGATTGTCGTGGAAAGCTTCGACACCCCTGACTGAAAAGCCAGCGGCCTCGCGCGGCGCCGGCGTCTTGATTATCACGGGTGTACCGCCGATGGCTTCGATGTTGCCATGATCGGCGTGGTTGTGGCTGGATGTGATCACATCAGTAGATATATCAAGTGGAGCGAGCAGGAGTGTTTCGGGATAGGCTTCAGTGTTGTATGGGTCCGTGATCAGCGTTTCACCGGAATCGGCGGTTATGAGAAAACAGCTATGTCCAAGCCACCTGATTTTCATGATACCCCCATGGCGACAAATGGATATGTTGTCCTCGATCCTCCACCGTCTTTTCCATCACATGCTCGGAAAAAACTATAATTCGTCCGGCATGTCCCTTATATCCGCCAGCGAAAAGACGGGACCGTCGGTGCACACATATTTCGCTCCCACGTTACAACGACCGCAGAGACCGATACCACATTTCATCCTGCGCTCCAGCGTCGTATAGATCTGTTCTTCCCGAAAGCCCATCCGCTCTAAACTCTGTAATGTGAACTTGATCATAACAGGTGGACCGCAGGTGATTGCCACCGAGTTGTCCGGAGAGGGCGCCGTGTCCTCCAGAATCGACGGCACCAGTCCGACACAGCCATCCCAGCCGGAACATACATTATCGATCGTGGAGATGAAGTTCACGTCATCCCGCTGCTCCCAGACATCGCGATCGGCCTCAAAGCACAGATCCTCGGGGGTTCGGGCGCCGTATACAAGCGTGAGTTCGCCATAGTCGGCGCGGTGGTCTAAAAGATACATGACGAGCGAACGCAACGGCGCCATGCCGATACCACCGCCAGCCACGATGATATTCTTGCCCTTCCAGTCATCCGTGGGAAAGGCGCAACCCATCGGCGCCCGCACAGACACGCGATCGCCTTCGGCCAGCTCGTGGATGGCGCTGGTGACTACTCCTGTCTTCATCACCGAGAACTGGAAATATTCTTTCTGCGATGGCGGCGAGGATATGGCGAATGTGGACTCACCGGCGCCCAGGATGCCCAGCTGGCCGATCTGCCCGGGCAAAAACGTGAAGTTCTTCATGGTTTCCGTATCGTCGAATGTCAGACGAACAGTCCTGATATTCCCGGTCTCGATGATGACCTCGGATACCGTCGCCGGTTCCGGAACCAGCGGGTTCGTCGCTTTCATGCCTGTCCGCGCTATGGTAGTCATCCGCTCACAGCTCCTTCACACCCGTCAATACATCCCTGATATCAAGCCCGGCCGGGCAGCCGCGGATACAGCGGCCGCAGCCGGTGCACAGGGTCTCCCCCTGGTTTGCCGGATAGTAGCTGAACTTATGGCCGATGCGGTTGCGATAACGTTTGGCGATCGTGGGACGCGGATTATGCCCCGAAGTCTCCCGCGTATAGAGGTTGAATATGCAGGCGTCCCAGCCCCGCAGGCGCTCACCTTCACGGTCGGACCGCATCTCGTCAAAGATGTTAAAACAGTAACAGGTGGGGCAGGTGTAAGTGCAGTAGCCACAGGAGAGGCATTTGGCCGTGGCTTCCTGCCAGAAGTCGATATTGGCGAAGATCTCAGGCAGCTTCTCCTGAAGGCCGGCGATATCCACCGATCTTGTTACAACAAGTTCGGGAGGGTCGATCCCGGAGTCCGTAAAGGAGTCGCCGCCGATCAGATCCCCTCCCCTGTCCGTTATACCTTCCGCGATCCAGCCGCCTTCAACCGGGTAGAGGAAAACATCCGAGCCGGACTTCTCCGCAGGACCGTTTTCAAAAGACGAGCAGAAACATGCCGCGTCGCAGGTCGTGCAGGCAATGGTAATGACTGTCAGGTCCAGGCGCCGGCGCCGGTACTGGTCGTCGCCATAGGCTTCACCCGCTGGCTGCATGAAGAGGGCGTCGAGCACCTTGATCGCTTTAGCGTCACAGGCGCGGGCTCCAAAAAGTATGGTTTCTCCCGTCTGGCCCTCTGGCTCGATCTCGACGCTCTCTTCGCCCTCGGACAGGGAATATGTAAAGGAAAATAGTTTCTCGGTCGCGGGCAGGAGCAGTTCCTTGGCCGACAGGGTCGTGAACCTGTCCAGTACAGGCGCTGTTCCCGGCTTCCAGGGCTCGAACGTGACGGTGCCTGCGGCGTCTTCAATGGCCGTCGGGGTCCAGAGCGATGACGACTTCGCCAGCAAATGCAGGAGAGCCTCCAGTTTTTCCTCCGCGAGGAATCTCATCATCCGCCGCCCCACGAATCGTTCTTTATATCAAAAGTCAGCAACGGCGATTTGGCCTCAAGGTCGGTTCCCGCGCGATAATCAAACATCTCCTCGATGATATTGTTCTGCTCGCCCAAAAGCAGCATCAGCGGTATGCCGACCGGGCAGGCCCGCTCGCATTCGCCGCAGCCGGTGCAACGTCCCGCCAGGTGATTTACACGCACAAGCTGCACCATCTCCGATTCCCTGGCATTCGTGTCGCCGCCAGCCCAGTGCGGATCGGTTGTCTGCATGGTGCAGACATCGCGACAGAAGCACATCGGGCATGCCTCGCGGCAGGCATAACAGCGTATGCAGCGGGAAAACTGTTCGCGCCAGAAAGCACGACGTCCGGCCGCCGGCATCGCGTCGAACCTCTGTTTCAGCGCGAGTGTTCCATCCGGTGTCGTGTCATTGGACCCGCCGGATGACGTTGGCGCCGAATCCCGCCCCGGGCCGGACATCTCGATCAGTTCATCGTGGATCACCGGCGCCGCGGCGCCGCAATCCCGGCATTTTCCCATCAAATATTCATTTCTATCAACCCGATCGCCGCCAACCGACAGGCTGTCTCCCGTATCGTCGATCCGCGCCCCGTAACCATGGCGGCGCCAGATGGCCTTGACGTCGAGCATTCCAGCGGCGCAGGTGACGCCGATCACCTTCACCCGCTCGCGTTCGACCGCGCCCTCGACGATCAGCTGCACGATACTGCGCGCGTCACAACCCTTGGCGACGATGCCTACCGTACTTTCCTTAAGACGCGGCAGATGGACGGCGAGGTTGTGCACACAAGTCGAATCGAGCACGGCCTGCGCGGCCTGCTCCGATGAATGGAACCGTGCCGGCTCGGCCACACCCGTGTCTTCATCAAGGGTCCACCCGAGGACAAAATCAGTGTCCTTGAGGATCCTGTCCATGGCTTCGATGATGTCCGTCATCTTCTCTCCAGCGACTCGACCCGCGCCGAGAACTCCCCTACGACTTCGGCCCAGCGCGCGCCCTCCGAGGCGCTCACCCATGTATAGTGAAACCGCTCCGGCTCGATGCCGTAGACCGGCAGCATCCGCTCCAGAAGCTCCAGCCGCCGCCTGGCATAATAGTTGCCGTCGTTATAATGACAGTCCCCGGGATGACAGCCGCTTACCAGCACGCCATCCGCTCCTTCCTGAAAAGCCTTGAGTATCAGTAGCGGATTGACTCTGCCCGTGCAGGGCAGACGTACGATGCGCATGTCGGCCGGCTGCTTCATGCGAGCCGTGCCCGCCATGTCGGCGCCGGCATATGAACACCAGTTGCAGAGAAAGCCGACCAGTTTCACCTGAGCACCTCCACTACTTCCGCGATGAGCTGGTTGTCAGTATATCCCTTGAGTGGTATAACAGCCGGCGGGCAGGCGACGTTGCAGAGCCCGCAGCCCTGGCAGAGTGAATCGATCACGTTGGCGACCACGCGGCCGTCTCTGAGCTCCAGTTCTTCTATGGCGCCGTAAGGACAGACCTCGCGGCACTTGAAACGGCCGACGCAAGCAGTCTGGTTGACTTCCGCGACCATGGGGCTGGTCTCCAGCTCACCCTTCGAAAGCAGACCGATGACCTTGGCCGCGGCCGCGCTTGCCTGGGCGACGGAGTCGGGTATGTCTTTCGGCCCCTGGCAGGCACCCGCCAGGAAGACGCCGCCCGTGTTGGTCTCGACCGGCCTCAGTTTGGGATGGCTCTCGTTGAAGAACTCGTACTGGTCGTAGGAAATATTCATGCGCCGCGCCAGCTCGCCAGCGCCTGTCGATGCGGCAAAGCCGGTCGCCAGCACTACCAGGTCGGCTTCGATCTCAACCTGGTCGCCGGATAAGGTATCCGTTCCCATGACCATCAGTCGCCCATGCCATGGATAGATCTTTCCGACCCGGCCACGCAGGTAGAGGGCCCCGAACTCCTTTTGGGCGCGCCGGGTAAATTCCTCGTAGCCCTTGCCGGTGGCCCGGATATCTATATAGAAGACATAAGACTGCGAATCGGGAATATGCTCTTTCGTCAGGATCGCCTGTTTGGCTATATACATGCAACCGACGCTGCAGCAGAAGGGACGCCCGACCGACTCGTCCCGGGAGCCCACACAACTGACAAAAACGACATTTTTTGGCTCGGCCCCGTCCGATGGCCGCTGCACGTGACCTCCAGTCGGCCCCGAGGCCGACAGCATGCGCTCATATTGCAGTGAAGTGATGACGTCCGGATACTGACCGCCGCCATAATCGGGATAAGCCTCACGCCAGTCGTACAGTTCATAACCGGTAGCCGCCACGATGGCGCCGAACTTTTCGGTCACCATCACATCTTCCTGCTCGTAGTCGATCGCGTCAGCGGGACAGACCTTCTTGCAGACGCCGCACTTGCCCTTGATGAACTGGCGGCAGTACTCCTTGCGCAGCGTCGCGACCATCGGCACCGCCTGCGGAAATGAGATGGAGATGGCTTTCGAGAGCCCGACGCCGGCATTGAAATCGTCGGGCGCCTTGCCTGGGCATTTTTCCTGGCAGATCATGCAGCCGGTGCATCTGTCCTCGATCACGCATGTGGCCTTCTTCCTGATGTCGATCTCAAAATTTCCTATATAGCCGCGCACTTTCTCGACTTCGGAGTTGACCATGAGGCTTATGTTCTCATGCTGCTTCGCCTCCACCATGCGTGGTGTGAGAATGCACGAAGAGCAGTCGAGCGTGGGGAACGTCTTGTCGAGCCGCGCCATGTTGCCGCCGATCGTGGGGCTCTTCTCCACGAGAGTCACGGGAAGCCCCGCGTCGGCGATATCGAGCGCCGTCTGAATACCGGCGACACCGCCACCGATAACCAGCACGTGTTTCGTTACCGGCACCCTGCCCGGGAAAAGCGGCTTTAAGCCGCGCGCCTTCGCCACACCCTTCCTGACGATATCGATGGCCTTGTCCGTGGCCTGATCGATATCCGAATGTATCCACGAGCACTGTTCGCGGATGTTCACCATCTCCAGCATGAAAGGATTCATGCCGGCGCGCGTCACGGCACGACGAAAAGTCGTCTCGTGCATTCGCGGCGAACAGGCCGCAAGCACCACACGCGTCAGCGACTTTTTCTGAACCGCTTCCAGGATCTGCCTCTGTCCGGGATCCGAACAGCTGTATTGCAGAGTTTCAGCGTGGACGACATCGCGCATCGACGTTGCCGCCGACACAACCTTGTCCGTGGTCACTGTTCCGGCGATGTTGGTGCCACACTGGCAGACGAAGACTCCGATGCGCATGGCCTAGCTCACCTCAGCCTGTTTTTGCGTGATATCCGCGCCATGCCCGATCTTCTCCAGCAGCCTCCTGGCGCTGACCATGTGGGCATCGATACCCAGGTCGTCCGCCTCCAGCCCCAGCGCCAGCCCGAGCACCTGTGAGAAATATAAAACCGGCATTGCCAGCGATGTGCCGAAGGCGGAGTTGATCTGCCCCTGTCGCAAATCCAGGTTCTGGTGACATAGCGGACAGGCGGTGACTATGGCATCGAAACCCATGTCGTCGGCTACCTCGATGATGCGGCGGCTGGCCCTGAGCACGATCTCTTTTCTGGCCAGGCCCATGTATGAGCCGCAACATTCGCTCTTAAAGGGGAAATGATCCGCATCGGCGCCGGTGGCCTTGAGGAGCGGCTTCATGCTCACCGGGTTGCGGGCATTGTCGAAATTCATTATCTTGGCGGGGCGCGTCATCAGGCAGCCGTAGTATGTGGCCAGGTTCAGCCCGGCCAGACGCCCCTGCACCCGCTCGGCCAGTTTCTCGGGGGAAGTCACGCGCGCAAAGAACTCGACCAGGTTCAGCACCTCGGTCTCATAGCGCACCGGCTCGCCAAACACGCGCTCGGCCTGAATGCGGATCTCCTCGCTGTTGGCGATCTCATACTGTGAATTCTTCAGGCGGTTATAACATCCGACGCAGGGCGCAACCAGGGAATCGCGCATGGCATGGTGCAGGTTGCGCGCGGGCAAAAGCACGCCCAGGTTGCCTCCCCAGTGATGTGGCGCCGGCGAGGCGCCGCAGCAGTTCCAGTCTTCGATCTCCTCCAGGCGGATTCCAAGCTCACGAGCGACAAGCCTGAAGGATACGTCGTACTCACCCGCCGAGCTTGTAAGAGAACAGCCAGGAAAATACGAGTAAGCGTCATCCGCCTGTGTACCGCTTCCTGCTTCAGGCATTCCCGCTGTATTGTTTTTTCGCTCGATCATCGCGCCCGCATCCTTCACTCGTCCCGCAGTTTCGCGTTGACTTCCCGAAATATCCTGTGTATCTCGCGCCGGTTCTTGATCCTTGGCGGGACGATATGGACTTTCTTTTTGCGCAGCGTCTTTGGCACCAGGGAAATATCGTTAAAAATCTTGCCGCTGCGGAGATTTATCCACGCCATCAGCCTCGCTTCGTGCAGGCGGCCGTGCCGGCGCACGTTCTTTAAGAAAGCCAGGCGAAAAAGCCGCACGCCCTCCTCTTCTCCTTCGATGCCCCGCTCGTCCGCGATCATCTTGGCGGTCTCGATCACATACGCGACATCGATCGTCATGGGACAGCGGGAAGAACAGGTCATGCAATCGAAGCAGAGTTGCGCGGTGCGCGAATTGAGCACCTCTTCGACCTGGCCCAGCTGCAGCAGGCGCATTATGCGATGCGGGGGGTAATCGAAAGCGAAGGCGCCGGTGCAGGTAGAGGTGCAGCGTCCGCACTGGTAGCAGGCCGATACGCGCTCCCCGGAGCGGCGTTCGATCTCTCTGATGACACTGGCGCCGTCTGCGATGGTGCTTGATACACGTATAGCCAAGAAACTCATCTCCTGCCCCGGAAAACAGTACAAAAAAACCGCCGGCGTTTCTCTTACACCTGGTTCAGCAAGGTCGTTTTTTTGCAGGTGGCCAGCGGCTTGTGAATCTTTTAACAATATTTGTGAAAATTTTAACAGGCTGTTTCTGTTAAGTCAATGAAGATTCAGGGGTAGGACTGCCCAAGATGAAAAGTCCGGGTAAAACGGGGCGTTCTTTACAGGCGCTCCACCAGGTTATAGGCGTTATCCCGCTGCACTGGCGTCATGCCAGCCGCGCGTATGGCCGCCACCAGCTCGTCCCTGCCGACCCGATAGCTGACACCCGCCGCCGCCACTACGTTCTCCTCGATCATCGTGCTGCCCATGTCGTTGGCTCCGAAGGATAGCGACACCTGCGCGACCTTTAGCCCCTGGGTGACCCAGGACGCCTGGATGCTGGGGACGTTGTCCAGGAATATCCGGCTGATGGCCACGGTCATCAGATAGTCGAAACCGCTGGATGAAGTGGATCCCTCCAGCTGCGTGTTGCCCTCCTGGAACGTCCAGGGGATGAAAGCCGTAAAGCCGCCGGTCTCATCCTGCAGTTGCCGGATGCGCCGCATGTGCTCGATGCGATCGGCGCGCGATTCGACGCTTCCGAACATCATCGTCGCCGTTGACTTAAGACCCACGTTGTGGGCAGCGCGCATTACTTTAAGCCATGTGTCGGAGCCGATCTTTTTGGGGCTCACCTGACGCCGCACGCTGTCCACCAGGATCTCGGCGCCGCCGCCGGGCAGAGATCCGAGTCCGGCGTCGCGCAGTCGCGACAGCGTCTCCTCCAGCGAGAGGCCGCTGGCCCGGGCGATATGCCAGACTTCGGGCGGTGACAGGGAATGGATATAAATGTCGTATCGCTCCCTGATCGAACTGAGCAGGTCACAATAATAATCGATGCCGAGGTCGGGATGGAGTCCGCCCTGCATCATGATCCCGGTGCCGCCCAGCTTGAGCGTCTCTTCTATCTTCTGGAAAATCTGGTCTTTCGAAAGGAGATAGCCCTCAGGGGAATCCACGGGACGATGAAAGGCGCAGAAATCGCAGCCGGTCGTGCAGATGTTCGTGTAGTTGATGTTGCGATCGATAACAAAGGTTACCTCGTTGCCGGGGACCTTCTTTTGCCGCAGGGCGCCCGCGGCCCTTCCCACCGGCAGAAGCTCCTTGCTCTCGTAGAGGCTGAGCGCCTCGGCTTCGTTTATCCTCGCCCCGGAGGCGGCTTTCTCGATCAGTGTCCCGATATCCGTCATTTCTTTCATCCTCTTGACGCTTCCCGAGCAAACACCAGTTCGGGCACTTGGGCTACGGCGCCTATCTCGACGGCCCGCCGGTAGAATTCCTCAAGGCCGAGCCGGTAATCATCTGTAAAGTCATAGCGAAGTTTGGAAAAGTACGAGCGCAGCATGTCCGGTTCGAAGGGATAGACGCGCGCCGCCGCCGCTACCACTTCTTCCCAGTGGTCCCGGCAGTATTCAACCGAATAGAGCAGGCGGTCCTGGACCTCGATGGTTTCTTCGGCCCTTTCCTCGAAAAATGGCTTGCGAACCGCCCAGAGGGCAAAAACCATGGGCCGGCCGGTGAAATCCTTCCACTCGCTGCCTAGGTCGTAGCTCCTCTCCCATTCATCATGATAATAGCTGTCCAGCGCCTGGTCGCCGATGAGCAGAACCGCGTCATGACGGGAAAGCGCCTCGCTGACGCTTCCATCAAGGCTCGCATAGAGCGGCTCGATACCGTGCATCTGCTTAAGCAGTATCTTAAGTAGCACTACCGATGTTGCACTCTGTCCGGTGAGAGCGACTGATCCGATCTCCTGAATCGGGCACTTCGATATCAGCCTGATGCTGTCGACGACCCCGTCCGCGGTGATGGAGATCTGGGGGAAGAGCAGAAGGTCGCGGAAGTTGTCTGCGTACTCGATGGAAGAAATGGGGCTGATATCGAGTTCTCCTGCCAGAAGGAGGCGGTTGAGCGTGGTTGGCACGCCGTGCACGAGTTTAAAGCAGCCCCAGCCTTCGCCCTTTTCCAGCCCGTAATAAAGCGGATAGCCGTTTAAGAATTCAAACTGGCCGATGCGTATGACGCCATGCTGCCCGGCGTCATGGGCCGACCCGCTGCCACTTTCCCTGCAGCCGCCCCGTTCCTGCTGTTCGTGCCGCCCGGATTTCACCTTATTCAATCTCCAAAACGCCGGATGACATTGTAGAGCGTATCTCTCTCCACGGGCGTCCTGCCGGCGTCGCGGATCAGGCGGATAAGTTCGTCCTTGGCGATAGCCTGCTCGGTCTCGGCGCCGGCGGCATGGGTTATCTTCTCCTCCACCACGGTGCCGTCGATGTCGTTGACGCCGAAATGCAGGGAGATCTGCGCCAGCTTGATGCCGATCATGATCCAGAAAGCCTTGATGTTATCGAAGTTATCCAGCATCAGGCGGCTGACCGCCAGCATCTTCAGATCCTCGAATCCGGTCGTGCCCGGCAGTTCCTCAAGATCGGTGTTGGCCGGGTGGAACGCCAGCGGGATGAAACTGCCGAACCCGCCCGTCTCGTCCTGCAGCTCGCGCAGGCGCACGAGGTGGTCGATGCGCTCTTCCAGCGTTTCAACATGACCGTAAAGCATGGTGGCGTTTGATTTGATTCCCACATTGTGGGCCGTGCGCATGACCTCAAGCCATTTCTCGCCTGAAATCTTCTTGTCGCAGACGATCCCCCGCACGCGCTCGGCGAAAATCTCGGCTCCACCGCCCGGCATGCTGCCCAGCCCGGCATCCTTTAGCTCAGTCAGCACCACCTCTTCGCTGCGTTTCGTACGCTTGGCGAAGAAGGCGATCTCGCTGGCCGTAAAGGCCTGCAGATGTACATCCGGGTCGAGCTCATGCAGTGAGCGGATCATGTCCAGATAATATTCATAGGGAAGAGAGGGGTGCTCGCCGCCGACGATATGCAGCTCACTGATGCCGTCGGCCAGGGATTCCCGCGCCCGGTCCAGCACCTCTTCGAGCGTCATCGTATAGGCGTCATCAGCGCCTTCGTCGGCGCTGAAAGCGCAGAACTTGCAACGGTTGCCGCAAACATTCGTGTGGTTGATATGCCGGTTGTTGATGAAATAGACATCGTCGCCGACCGAGCGTCGCCGCGTCAGGTCCGCCATCGCTCCAACCCGCAGGAGGTCGCCCGATTCAAGCAGCGCCAGGCCGTCTTCACGGCCAAGCCTCTCACCGGCCGCTACCTTTGCCTCGATCGCATCCAGCGTCTTTGAGTCTGAACCGATTATCAACATCTAGCTCTCCTTCACCAGCATCGTCCGCCCGTCACCCAATATCTCGAGCGCTTTCTCCAGTACTCCGGCGTCCGGACCGATTGCCACGGCCGCCAGGTTGGCGGGATGATAATATTTATTCACCAGCTCGCTGATATCGCCGGCACTGACCGCGTCTATCCTGGCGATTATCTCATCGAGACCAAGAATCTCGGCGTCCGTGACGGAGAGTTTCCCGAGGCGGCTCATACGGCTATGCGTGGTCTCCATTCCCAGTACCACACGTCCCTTGGCGCTCTCCTTGGCTCTGAGAAACTCGTCCTCGCGCACGCCCTCATCGGCGAGGGATTGTATCTGCCCGGCGATGATCCTCGTCACCTCGGCGACACTTTCGCCGCGGCATCCGAAATAGATGCCTACCAGCCCCGTGTCTGAATATGAAGAGGTGTAGGAATATACCGAATAGGCGAGGCCTCGCTTGTCGCGCACCTCCTGAAAGAGTCTCGAACTCGCGGTGCCTCCCAGGATGCTGTCGAGGATGGAGAGCGCAAAGCGCTGCTCGGAATGGCGCGGAATACCGAGTCCACCGAAACAGACATGGTACTGCTGGGTGTCCTTTTCATAAAAACAGGCGTCCCGGGCGGCCTGCACGGGAACTTCCGGCGCAGGCTTTGAAGTCGCGTGCGGCTGGGCGCCGTTGCCGCCGGCAAGATGCTTTTTGGCCAGCTCGACCAGCCGATCCTGCTCGATGTTTCCCGCCGCCGCCACAACCATGTTGGGAAGCGTATAGTGGCTGGAGTGATAGCCGCGGATGTCATCCGGGCTGACAGAACCGATGATGTCGGTTGTGCCCAGCACGCTTTTTCCCAGGGGGTGGGCGCCGAAGATGGACTGGGTAAGGTAATCGGCGATCAGTTCGCCGGGTGAATCCTCGTACATGGCGATCTCCTCGACCACCACTTCGCGCTCTAAGTCGATGTCCGCAAAGGAGGGATGGATCACCATGTCCGCCATGACCTCGATCGCATCCTCGAGATGCTCGTCGAGGAAGCGGGCGTGGACCACGGTGTACTCCCGCGCCGTCGCGGCGTTGAGCTCACCGCCGAACGAATCAAATATCTGCGCTATGTCGACGGCATTGAAACGCTTGCCGCCCTTGAAGAGAAGATGCTCGATGAAATGGCTGACGCCACTCTCGGCCGGTTCCTCGTAGCGGGACCCGGCGCCGATCCAGAGGCCCAGGGAAATCGAGCGGACGGACGGCAGCTTTTCGCTTACTACCCGTCCGCCCGCTTCAAGCTGTGTCAGCTCATACTTTTGGATTTAGGTCAACCACCCTCAGGCCGATCCGCTGCTTGCCACGGTCCTCTTTTACCTCGATCACCTCGACCTGTACCATCTGACCGCGCTTGACTACGTCTTCGACCTTGTCGACGCGGCCCTCAGCCAGGTTGGAGATGTGAACGAGACCGTCGGTGCCGCGCTTCAGCTCGACAAATGCTCCGAAATCGGTGGTCTTTACTACCTTGCCGACGAAAACGTCGCCGGCTTCGACATCCTTGGTCAGATCATTTACACGCTGGACGACATCCTCGCCGCTGGCGCCATCGCGGGCGCAGATAAAGACAGTGCCGTCTTCCTCGACGTCGATGGAGCAGTCGAACTCGTCGACCAGGCCGCGAATCGTCTCGCCGCCCTTGCCGATCAGCGCGCCGATCTTGTCCGGATTGATCTGCATGCTGAATATGCGGGGCGCGTACTCGGAAAGCTCGGCACGAGCCTCGGGCAGCGTCTCCATCATTTTGCCGAGCACGTGCAGGCGTCCGCGTTTGGATTGCTCCAGCGCTTCCGCCAGCACTTCCGGCGTGATGCCTTCCTTGATTTTCAGGTCCATCTGGATGGCGGTGATGCCGTCCTTGCTGCCCGCCACCTTGAAGTCCATGTCACCGAGGTGATCCTCGATGCCGGCGATATCGGTGAGGATGACATAGTTGGCATCCACATCGGAAGAACCGCACTTCTCGCACTTGCGCAGGAAGACACCCTCATGACCGCAGGCGCGGCAGCTCGAGCGCACGACCAGGCCGCAGGCTACGCCGCCGATGGCGCCCTTGATGGGAACGCCCGCATCCATCAGCGATAGCGAAGAACCACAGGTGCTCGCCATCGACGAAGAGCCGTTGCTCTCCATGATCTCGCTCACCAGTCGTATCGTGTAAGGGAATTCGTGCTCGTCCGGAATCATGGGCCGAAGCGCTTTCTCAGCCAGCGCCCCGTGACCGATGTCGCGGCGTTTGGGGCCGCGCATGAAACCGGTCTCGCCCACCGAGAACGGCGGGAAGTTGTAATGATGGATATAACGCTTGCTGTCTTCCAGGCCCAGACCGTCGATACGCTGGTAATCTCCGACGGCGCCCAGGGTCAGCAGCGTCATGGCCTGTGTCTGACCGCGGGTGAACAGCGCCGAGCCGTGGGTACGGGGGGCTACCCCGACCTCGCAGGTGATCTCGCGGACCTCCTCAACGGCACGCCCGTCGGGGCGTATCTTGTCTACCGCGATCGTGCGCCTGACGACATCCTTCTCGATCGCCTTGGTTATTGAACCCACGGCGCGGGCGAAGTCATCCGGCGAATCCTCCTTGACCAGATCGCTCTTTACAGAGCCGCGGATCTGCTCGATGCGGTCGGAACGTTCCTGCTTGTCGGTAATCCGGTTGGCCTCTTCGAGACCGGTCCGGCAGATCGACTCGATCTTGGAGTAGAGTTCCTTGTCGACCTCGGGCTCCACGAAAGACCACTTGGTCTTGCCGGCAGCCTCACGCAGCTCTTCCTGCAGCTGGCAGAGCTGGCGGATCGGCTCCTGGGAGAAACGCACGGCCTCCATGGCCACATCTTCGCTGACCTCGGTGCCGCCCGCCTCGATCATCAGAATCGATTCGGCGGTGCCGGCCACGATCATGTCAAGGTCGCACTCCGGATCCTGCGTCTGCAGCCAGGTCGGATTCAGCACCAGTTCGCCGGCGATCCTGCCTACGCGCACCGCGGCGATCGGTCCCTGGAAGGGGATCTCCGAGATGGATAGTGCCGCCGAGGCGCCAAGCAACGCCAGGATGTCATATGCGTTCTCCTGGTCGGTGGAAAGTATGGTGGCGATGATCTGCGTTTCGTTTGAAAAGCCTTTGGGGAAACGGGGCCGTACCGGACGGTCGATAAGCCGGGCGGTGAGAATGGACTTCTCACTGGGCCTGGCCTCCCGCTTGATGAAGCCGCCCGGGATTTTACCCGCGGCATACATGCGTTCCTCGATATCGACGGTGAGCGGGAAGAAATCTATCCCTTCCTTGGGTTCCGTGCGGCCTGTTGCCGTCACGAGCACCATCGTGTCACCACATCTGACGATCACGGCCCCGTTGGCCTGTTTGGCCACGCGCCCGGTCTCGAGTGTGATTGTCTTCCCACCAAGCTCGATAGTCTTTGTTACAACATTCTTCTCTGAAGTCAAGAGATTCTTCTCCTCGGATGTGGACGCACCATTGCGTCCCGTCAATAAAAAAAGGCCGCGAGCAACCATACTCCCGCGACCGGCCCTAGGCTCAAGGCTCAAAATCCGCAATTATCACCAGTTATTCTAAAACAATGACGAAAAATCATCAGAGATTCTTCGCCAGGCTTCGGTGACATTGTTACAGACTCTCAGCCTCAGGCCTAGAGCAACAAAGATCCCAATTGCGGCAGCGTTACATACGCTTAAGAGCAAAAAAGGGATTGATGCAGAGATGCGACCAGCCTACTTACTTCCTGAGTCCCAGGTCCTTCACCAGCGTACGATAGCGATTCACGTTCTTATCCTGCAGGTAGGTAAGCAGCCGCCGCCTCTTCCCCACCATCTTCAACAACCCCCGCCGAGAGTGATGATCCTTCTTATGGGTCTTCAAATGCTCGGTCAGGTAATTGATTCTCTCAGTCAGCAGCGCTACCTGCACTTCCGGAGAGCCTGTATCGCCCTCGTGGCTGCTGAACTTGCCCATAACCGACTCTTTATCTTCCTTGCTAAGTACCAATATTCACCTCCTCTTGAACTTTACCTAAGATGTGGGGATCCAAGCGCACTGTCAGAGCTTACCATAGTGATAAACAAAAGGCTAACAGCCAGGGATCCCGCCAACTTGCGTGGTTAAGCATTAAACAATAACGCGTTCCTGCCGATTATTGAGAACCTGCAAATCAACTAGCGGAGGCTAAGGGTGGGCAATTCGGGTGGAGGCGCCTGGAGCGGTTTTAGCATGACCGGTCCGGTAAAGTTGGAATTCCCCGCGTGCTGCCATACGTCGCGCCTCTGGAGGGTCATTTGAAGATGATTCCGGCAGAATGGCGCAGATCAAATAGCATCTTCCGAAAAACAGCTGCAATTTTCGTGATAGTAGCACTTGTCCCGGTTACCGTCTTAGGACACCGAAGCCATCACATGTATTCGGACCAGCTGACCCGGTGGGTCCAGTCAGGTTCGATATCCCAGCAGGAAGCCGATTATCAGGCTCACGAAATCGAGGAACAGGCCATCTTCTATAGCGTCGGTGGCCTGTTAATCGCTCTCGTTGTGGGCTATTTCTTTGCAAGCGGCCTGGTGCGGCCGATTCGTGTGCTTCAGCAGGGAGCCCGCAGGATCGGCGACGGTGACCTCGACTACCGGGTCGCTACAGATAATGAGAACGAGCTGGAAGAACTTGCGGTCACCATCAACCAGATGGCTGAATCGCTTCAGTCCCGCGAACAGGAGATAACCCAGCGAAACCGCGATCTCTCGATGCTCTACGAGGTCGCTCATTCGATGTCTGAATCTCGTGAATTAGTCGAACTGCTCGCGATAGCACTGGAAAAAGCGCTCGAGATCACGGGATCCAGGACGGGTTGCATCCTTATGGATGAAAAGGGAGAACTTCAGCCTGTCCTCTGCAGAAGCCATGATGCCACTGAAGATCATCAGTCAGGCTCGTCCAGCAAGATCTTCAACCATGCGGCCGGTGTCGCAACCAGCACCGGCAAGGCTGCGGTGTTCGACCTGCCGGATAATGAAAGCTCCCATTACGACTCGATAGCCTGCGTCCCCATGAAATTCGAAGGCAAACTGCAGGGTGCGATCTGTGTGACCGGGACCAGGACCGACTTCCCCAAGGCGACGCTTGACCTGTTGTCGGCGCTGGGCAGCGAAGTCGCGGTCGCCATCGAAAATACCAGGCTGTTTGAGAAGATGGAAGGCCAGAACCTCGAACTCGCCATGGCGACTACGGAGATCGCAAGTCTTATCTCGGAGGCCGAGAAAAACAAGAGCTTTGGCACCAGATATCAGAACCCTAATCTCATCAGGTGCTGGGAATCGAAGAAATGTGCTCAGAAGGCTTGCCCCGCATATGACCATGAAAGCAATCTGCGCTGCTGGCAGGTCGCGGGCACCCACTGCGGCGGCGAGGTCCAGGGTGTCTTCGCGCAAAAGCTCGGACGCTGTGAGAAATGCGAGGTATTTAAAGCCGCCTGTCCCGACAGGATCACCATGATGGGCGAGACCTTCAATAACATGATGGCCGTTCTCGAGCAGAGAGTCGAACAACAGGAAGAGCTGCAACGCCAGCTCTACAGTTCGTCCAAGCTTGCGGCGATCGGAGAACTGGCGGCGGGCGTAGCGCACGAGATCAACAACCCGCTGACAGGGATCCTGGGAAACACCCTGCTGATAAAATCACATCCACAGGATGCGGCTTCGTTTGAAAAAAGGGTATCCGTAATAGAAAGCGAGACCCTGCGTGCGCGTGATATCGTCCGCAACCTCCTGGACTTCGCGAGAAAGGGCGATCTCGAACGCACTCCGGCGGCCATCGACGATCTGATCGAACATACGCTGCTCCTGATGCAGCACCAGGCCGACTTAGGTTCAGTGAAGATCAACACCCGCCTCGATGACGCTCTGCCCCAGCTGATTATAGACGCGAACCAGATGAAGCAGGTGTTCATCAATATCATCCACAACGCCATCCAGTCGATGCCGGATGGCGGCGTTTTGGACATCACATCGCACCTGCATAGCAACGGCGAAGGGAAGATGATGGAGATCGCCTTTGAGGACAGCGGCGTAGGCATGGATATGCAGGCTGCCTCCCGCGTCTTCGATCCATTCTTCACGACCAAGCGTGTCGGCGAGGGAACCGGGCTGGGACTATCGGTATCACAGAGGATCGTCAGCGAACACGGCGGTGAGATCACGGTTGAATCCGAACCGGGGAACGGCTCCATCTTCAGAGTCATCCTGCCGGTAAAAACCGGTTTCAGTCAAGAGGAAAGGCATGTAGCTTAAACAGGCGGCACTTGTCCGGGAACCTCCTCCGGGACAGAGTTACCCGAACAACGCTGGTCCTACTTCTTCCTTACCGCATAATCCTTGAACTTCCTGGCGGCGGCGATGTCCTGCATGATCTGCGCCACCAGCTCGTCAGAATTGTCAAACTTCTTCTCGTCCCGCAGTCGTTCGAGGAAATCCACGCGTACATCGAGGCCGTAGAGGCTGCGGTCAAAATCGAGGATGTGCGCTTCGATCCGCATCTTTTGCGAGCTGCCCTCGCCGGTTGAGCAAAAGGTTGGATTGTGTCCTATATTGACCAGACATGCATAGGGATCCCGGCCGACATACAGGTCAGCCAGGTAGACGCCCCTTCCGGGAAAGATACAATCCACAAAAGCTTCGATGTTCGCCGTGCGAACGCCCAGCGTGCGGCCCCTCTTGTCGCCGTGGACCACCCTGCCGTGAGTGGAGGGCGGGCGGCTCAATATCTCGCGCACCTCTCCCAGTTTCCCATCGATGAGCAGATTGCGGATCCTTGTGGACGAGATCGGTTCGTTGCCCGCCGTCACCAGGGATTCGGCAATCACCGTCATGCCGACGTTGTTGCCGTACTCCTCCAGAAACTTGATGTCGCCGCCGGCCTTGTACCCGAAGCGAAAGTTGTCACCCACGATCACTCGTACGGCGCCCAGCGTCGAGGAGAAAAGCATCTCGCAAAAGACGGCGGGAGAGAGCTGTGAGAACTCGTCGGTGAAGGGGATGATGAGCATTTCGTCCACGCCCAGATTGCCTATCAGGTCTGTCTTCACGTTCAGGGGCGTGAGGATGGGCGGACACTTGTCGGGTGCGATCACGGACAGCGGGTGAGGATGAAAGGTGATCACCATGCTGGTGATGCCTTCCTCTTTCGCCGCGCTTACCGCGTCACCGATGATGCGCTGATGGCCGATATGCACGCCGTCGAAAGAGCCGATTGCCACTGCCCTTTTTCCTGCCGGCACTTCACTGATTTCACGATAGACCCTCACGCGGCATCGGTCTGTTTCACGACAGTACCACCAATGGGCGGATTATCCCGGAATCGTCATCAGGGCCGTATACCGCCAGAAGGCGGCCGTCCCGGGCCAGACGCACCGGCGTTGTATATTCGCCATCGATCGGCCGCCCGCAGGTGACGGCTCTGACTTCCTTTTCATCCAGTTCTCTCACGGGAAGGAAATATAGCGCACCTAAACAGGAAATAAAAGACGTGTTAGTGGAAGAGAGTATCGATTCCCTCGAAATTTCTTCCAGTTCATGGACAGTCGACGCCTGCTCGATGTGCATCTCACCGACTGCATTGCGACGCAACGCGGCTGCGTAAGCACCGCTTTCCAACGCCTCGCCCAGGTCTTCACAAAGCTGCCTGATGTAAGTCCCCTTGGAGCAGACAACATCCAGAACTGCCTGCTGAGAGGCGCTATCGAAGGAAACAAGATCCAGACTGATAATCTCCACCTCGCGCACGGGTAACTCGACCTTGATGCCGGCGCGGGCCTTCTTGTAGAGGGCGACGCCGTCGACCTTCACGGCGGAATATGCCGGCACCTTCTGCTGGATCTTTCCCGTAAAATCCGGAAGTATCCTCTTAAGAGAATCTTCATCGACGCTACCTGGGACCGGACTGATCTCGCCATCTATATCTCCGGTGGATGAGACAGATCCGAATTGAGCCGTCACGCGGTATTCCTTAACCAGCGGGGCCAGAAAATCAAAGAGCCTCGTGGCCTTGCCCACCAGCATCAGTAAAAGCCCCGTTGCAAACGGATCCAGGGTGCCGCCGTGGCCGACCTTTTTGATGCCGGTCATCCTCCGCACCATATAGACGATATCATGCGAACTTTTACCGGACGGCTTGTCAACCATCAACACGCCGCAGGCTGCCGCTTTTTGCGTCTCTGTATTATTCAAAATCCATATCCTTCAACAGTCTTTCTATCCTCAGGCCATGCTCGATGCTCTCGTCATAGATGAATACAAGCTGCGGGGTGCGTTTCAGGCTCAGCTGTTTTGCAATGAGCGATTGCATGTATCCGCTCGAGCATTCCAGTCCCTCAAGCGTCTCATTACGCTCCGGTTCCTCTCCCAGCACGCTCACATAGACCTTGGCGGACTTCAAATCTGGCGATGTATCAACAGATGTCACCGTGACGAATCCCACTCGCGGGTCCTTGAGCCCCCGGACGAGCGCTTCACTCAAGACTTCACGGATGGCTTCGTTGACTCGCCTTATCCTCGAACCGGCCATTATTGCTCTCCCTCCACCTTGATGATCTCGCGATGGAGTGCGGAAAGAAGGTAGTCACGTGATTCGAGGTATCGAACAGCTTCGTCCATGGCGTGGTCTGAGTCCTGAAGAGAGTTTGAGCAGATGGAAAATATCACCCGTGTCCGCTGCCAGAGGTCGTGGTATCCGACTTCGGCCACCGAGGCGCCCAGCTTGCGTGCAAGCCCGGCTTTCAGGCTCCGCAGGTGCTGGCGTTTGTCCTTGAGGGACCCGTTCTGGGGGAAGTGAATATCCACCGCCAGGATACCGACATAACCGTCAGCTTGCTTTGACTTCTTTCGTCTCGTAGAACTCAAGGATGTCGCCCTCTTTGATGTCGTTGAAGTTCTCAAGAAGCATTCCACATTCATAGCCTTCCTCAACCTCGCGGACATCTTCCTTGAAACGGTGCAACGAAGACAGCTTGCCGTCATAGATGATCGTGCCATCGCGGACCACGCGTACCTGCGCGTTACGGGTCACCTTGCCACGGGTAACATAGCAGCCGGCGATAGTCCCGAGCTTGGAGGCCTTGAACAGTGAGCGGATCTCAGCCTCACCCAACTCCTCTTCCACATAGGTCGGCGCCAGCATGCCGATCAGCGCCGCCTTGACGTCCTCCGTGACTTTGTAGATGACGCTGTAAGTGCGCACGTCAACGCCCTCGAGATCGGCCACGGTCTTGGCGGCGGCGCTTGGCCGCACGTTAAAGCCGAGCACAATCGCCTGTGAAGCCGCGGCCAGCATGACGTCGGACTCATTGATCGCGCCAACACCGGTATGGATGATGTTGATCTTGACCTCGACGTGCTTGATCTGTTTCAACGCTTCTTCCAGCGCCTCGACGGAACCGGCCACATCGGCTTTGATGATGAGATTAAGGTCCTTGACCTCGCCTTCCTTGATGCGCGCGAAGACATCGTCCAAGGTAAAGGCACGGCGTTTGGCCAGCAACTCGGCCTTGATACGGTCGGAGCGGCGGCCGGCCAGAGTCCTGGCCTTGCGCTCGTCCTCGACAACACGGCAGGTCTCGCCCGCCTGCGGAACGATATCAAATCCGAGGATCTCAACCGGCACCGACGGACCTGCTTCCTTGAGCGGCCTGCCCTTGTAATCATTCATGGCCTTGACCTTGCCGGAGGCCTGACCCGCTACTATCGCGTCGCCGACGCGTATCGTGCCCCTGGCTATCAGCACGGTGGCCACAACGCCACGGCCGGTGTCGAGCTTTGATTCGATGATCACCCCGCTGGCTTCAGTATCCGGATTTGCCTTCAGTTCCTGCACTTCCGCGACCAGCTGGATCATTTCCAGCATGTTCGTCAGCCCGATCTTCTTCTTGGCGCTGACGTCAATAAATACGGTATCTCCGCCCCAGTCCTCGGGAACAAGTCCGTGTTCGGTAAGCTCCTGACGCACCCGCTCGGGGTTGGCTTCAGGCTTGTCAATCTTGTTCACGGCAACGACGATCGGCACTCCGGCCGCCTTGGCGTGATCGATAGCCTCTATCGTCTGTGGCATGACTCCGTCATCAGCCGCAACGACCAGCACAGCAATATCGGTAACCTTGGCGCCGCGGGCGCGCATGGCCGTGAAAGCCTCATGGCCGGGAGTATCCAGGAAAGTGATCCGCTTGCCGGCGTGCGCTACCTGGTAAGCGCCGATGTGCTGCGTTATACCGCCCGCTTCGGTGGCGGTTACCTCGGTTGAGCGCACCGCGTCCAGAAGGGATGTCTTGCCGTGATCGACATGTCCCATTATGGTTACAACCGGCGCCCGGTAAAGCAGGTCCTCGGGACGGTCGATGACTTCAATCTCTTCTTCCTCCTGCACGTGAACGATCTCTACTTTGCGCTCAAGATCGTCAGACAGCGTTGAAATAGCCTCATCGCTCAAAGATTGTGTAATGGTCGCCATCTCGCCATAGCTCATCAGGAGTTTGATGATGTCGGAAGTCGATATGCCCAACTGCGAAGACAGTTCCTTGATCGTGGCGCCCGAGTTGACCTTGATGACGGTATCGGAGGAAGGTTTGGCCGCGACCTCCTGGCGCTCAGCCACGGCGGTGGCTTCGCCGCTGCCCTTGCGTCCCTTGTGACGCGCGCGCTGGTGACGTCCCGCGGGCACGAAACTGCGACGTTTGGCAGCTGACGGATCTATGATGACGCGACGGCGCTTGCCGAGATTATTTGCCTTGACCGGCGCCTTGCGCTGTTTTTTGGGTGGCGCCTTTACGCCGGCGAGCGCTTTCTTTGCGTCTTCTTCATCCACGCTGGCCAGGCTGCCGCTGACCTCGATGCCGGCGGTCTTTAACTTCTTGACCACGTCGGCGCTGGTCAGGTCATTTTCTTTCGCTATTTCATAGACTCTTTTTTTTGCCATATTCATTACCCGCGCGATTCAAAAAGTCGCGCAAACTCACTTTCCAGATCAGGGTGGACACCTGTCGCTCCCAAACGGCGCACCAGGGCTTTTGACTTTCTACCCGCTGCCCGGTTAAAACACTCATGGCTTCGGCAGGTATATGCTCCGCGTCCCTTACGGCGCCCGGAAGGATCGATTACTATAAGTCTCTCCCCGTTTGCGTCGTGCACGGTAAACCGAACCAGCGTATCTTGTGCAAACCGGCGGCGGCATCCTTCACACATCCGCTGCGGGACATGCCCACGGCGGACCAAGGTTACTTACCCGGTTCGCCGGTAGGGGCCGCTTCGGCCTCTCCCACCTCGCTGCTTTCATTCTCCGCATCCGCTTCGGCAGAAGTGGGCTCCGGCGCCGAATCCGCCTCACCGGTCTGCTCCTCCTCAGCCTGTTTCTGGTGAGAAGGAATGCCACAGTACCTGGTGCCGGGAAGCGACGCGTTCGGACAACGCTTGCCACTTTTGGTAAGAGCGCAACAGCGGCCGGCGAGCTCTTCGACCTCTTCGTCTGAAAAGGCCATGGTGTCTTCCTCTTCCGCCATCTGGCTCTCACTCTTGATATCGATGCGCCAGCCCGTCAGCTTGTTGGCCAGGCGGGCGTTCTGCCCCTCCTTGCCGATTGCCAGTGAAAGCTGGTCATCGGGAACTACGACTGTAGCAGATTTTTCCTCGTCATCCACGAGCACCTCGCGCACCATGGCGGGGCTCAATGCCTTTGCGACGAATCGCGCCGGCTCGTCGTTGTAGGGAATGATATCGATTTTCTCACCGCGAAGCTCACTGACCACCATGCGCACACGTGAGCCACGGGGACCTACACACGCACCGACAGGATCGATACCGTCTTCCTTGGACTCAACGGCGATCTTGGAACGGTAACCCGGCTCGCGAGCTATGTTTCTGATGACAACCAGTCCATCCGCGACTTCCGGGACTTCCAGCTCGAACAGCTTGCGGATAAGTTCGTCACTGCGGCGGGAGACGATCACCTGCGGCCCCTTGGTATGGTCACGCACATCCACGATAACAGCCTTGATACGGGAACCGTGGTCGTAACGCTCATGGTCGACCTGCTCGCTTTCGGGAAGCAGGGCCTCCACCTTGCCAAGGTCGACCAGGGTGTAGCGCTGGTCGCTCTGCTGTACGATACCGGTGACGATCTCGCCCTTGCGGTCCTGGTACTCATCGAACATCATGTCCCGCTCGGCTTCGCGGATACGCTGAAAGATAACCTGCTTGGCGGTCTGGGCCGCGATACGCCCGAAATCCTCCGGCGTCTCCAGCTTGACCTTCTCGATCTCACTCTCGTCATACATGGAGAGATCGAACTCCTCCTCTTCTTCCTCTACCACGGCAGTCTCGGCGGTTGCGCCCTCTTCTTCCGTGGACACTTCAACCTCTTCTCCGGCCTCGGCGGCCGCCGCGTCCGCGGCTTCCTGGGCCACAACCGCTGCCGGACGCTCGGGGAGGATCAATTCAAAAATATTTATCTCACCGCTCTCGGGATCTATTTCAACCCTGGCGTAGTCAACAGCCTCCGGTGTCTTTTTGTATGCGGACAACAGGGCGTCCTCGAGCGCGGTCAGCAACACCTGGAAGCTGATTCCCTTTTCCTCTTCCAGAAGCCTCAGGGCTTCAACGATTTCCTTGCTCACAATGGACTCCTTTATCTATATGACAATCCCGGTGTTTACCGCCGGGGGCGTTATTTTCTTTTCTTTGACCGCTTCTTGCCGGCCCTTAGCCGGTCTTCTGGTTCGTCTTCGAACTCGAACACGGTTTTTGCCTTCCCAACATTGTCCAGCGACAGCGAGATCACGCGCTCTTCCATCTGCATGATCAGTGAATCACCGTCTGTTGAAATTAAAAAACCGGTGAAGTTCCGTCCTCCTTCAACCGGGCCAAATGTTTTTACATTTATCTTTTTTCCGACTGCGGCCTGAAAATGCTCAGGCTTTCTCAGCCGTCTTTCAATACCCGGTGAGGAAACCTCGACCGTGTGGTCTTCCTGATAACAATCGAGAAGACCCGTAACTTTTACGCATAAATCGTGATCCACTCCTTCTGGATGGTCAATGAAAACCCTGAGTACGAAGTTTCCCTGAATATCCGCAACTTCGACATCCACAAGATCCACATCTGGCAGATTCTCGGCCAGGAGCCTTTCTATATGAGAAATTGTGGCTGTCTTATCCACTGCAAGCACCAAATAAAAAAGCGGGTCTATAACCCACTCCGAAAATCACCTCGCAGTTTAGAGAAATTATATCACAACGCTGAAACAGCCCGCAAGCAAAAGCGGCGCCGTTGACCAGGTTGCACTCGATATAAAATAGCTCAATATGGAGGCATTTTATAAATTTTTACCCCGCTTGACTGTGAAAGCCGGAGCCTGTGTGTTAATATGCCCTGCTTTATGTAAACCTGCCACCCACTTTGGGTAAACAAATCGAACGCGACCGGTGCAAGATTATTCCGGCCACGATGACAGGGCACACAATGCCGGCTCCCCCCTTGTAGCAGTCCGGGGCCGGCCGGTATAAGCGAGGATATCTGATAATCGAGCCGGAACACAAGTATTACCAAAACCGTGAACCATCAATATGGTGCACTTTCATGGAAAGAATTGATTTACAGCCTTGTCCCGGAGAGCGACAGGTTTTCCACATCCGGAAACCCGGCGATGAGCCAGTGAAGCCATTCTTCTCCGGCATAATCCGCCACTTGCACGGATTCGCTCGTCTATATGCTTTCTTTATTCATCCCGGCAATGGAAAAAGTGATGTATATTCCATCACTGGAATCATTTGCACGCAAGGGTCGCGCTACGGCTACGATGCCGTCTCCCCCCAGATTTACCGCCCGGCTTCGCCTGTCTGATCCGGTTGTTGACTTATATTCAAGCGGTCTTAAACAATAAGACCCGGCCAGCTCGCTGACTGCCATCACCGCGACGGACCCGGACCTGGTGTCATCCCAATCAACCAGACCCTGATATGGATAACCGGAGGATTGCAGGGAAGCGCTGACACTATCCGGCTCCACTTCAAAACCGTTACGCATTCCGGTGACGATGACTGTGCCGGTGCGGCCGTCAGCTTCCCAGTTTCCATGGGCCTTGAATCGCCGATTGCTCCCGATGGCCTCGATTGCGGAACCCTCATCAACGACTGAGAGCCTCATCTCCCGTGGCAGCCTGAACACACTCATGGCTTCCTCCATGGCTCTGTCCCGGAACGTATTTTTTGCGGACCTAAGAAACAGGAAGGGAAGACCCATGGCGAGAACCACCACCAGCACAAGGGCAAGCAAAAACTTCCACAACACAACAGCCCTTCCTGCTTGCACTTTTTCATCAATTCCGCCGTGATCCGTGCATCGGGATACCCCTGAACCTATTACCGCGCCGGCGGCCGCTCCAGAAAGGCCTGTCTGGAGAAACCAGACCATGTCAGGCCAGTCGAAGGGATTGCCGCCGGCGCCGTTTGCTTCGAACCAAAGCGATATCGCAATTAAAAAACCAGCTCCGGCGCCGAATGGGAGGGCCATACTCAACCGGACTCCGGCAAACCGGCGGGCCGCCATGACACTGACGCAAGGCGAACCTGCCATGATGGCGACAGACAACAACAGGAACTGCCTGGAAAAGATCAGGGGGAACTCGGGCGTGACGTCCGCGAGGCTTCCATATAGATAGACCAGTACCGTAAGGCTGCTTGCGGTCAGGACGAAAGTGATTGCGCCCGCACCTCCCCACGCCAGATCGCCTATCAGGGATCTGCTGCTGATTATTTGATCCGAAGTATCGACAGCAGGCTCGCCTGATGCACGATCGTCGGAAATGGCTCCTGATTCATTTTTTTCGTTCAAGTCCTGATCCTTTTTCCGGGTTTCGTTTAATTCCCCGCCGGTTTATTGAAGCTCTCTTGCCGTAGCCGGCATATATCGCTCTGACATGCGATCACGACCTTATCCGGGAGGCAGTCCGAACCATATTTCCTCACCACTTCCATCCCTGCAGCTTGCAGACAGAGATGTCCGGAAACTCCGAAGTCCCTGGGGGACTGAGAACGCTAACTCGATGTCAGATGTCTGTCCGGGAGCCAGTGATGCAATCGCTTCCGGATACGTGCCCGCCAGGCTCACTTCAGCCGGTACCGTCATGATCCGGCGAATCGCGGCCTCATTCGCCGGTCCGCTGCCCTCGTTTTTGATCGTGTATCTCACCTGCAATCTGCTCATCAGGTAATCTGCATAGCTTTTCCAGTAGGCAGCACCGAGCGCCAGCGTCAACCGGGGTGGTTCGACGGCGCACGTCACCACATTGGAAAGGCCTGATTCATTGCCCGCGTCGTCCGTTGTCTTCATGGCGATATAGAATTTTCCATCCGGAAATCCGTTGATGTCGACGGATTCATCAGAGCCGGCTTCGCGGGGACGTTCGCTAACCAGGACAGATTCAGATTCGACCCAGCTATCCTCAGTTATAGGCTGCGAAGAGATACGGATTGCGTACATGGTTCCACTACCCATGCCGTCGTCGTCACCTGGCGCTCTCCAGCGCAATCTCACGGAACCATTGACCAGCCGCTCGGCATTCAAATCGACGACCGGTGACGGCGGCGTATAATCCAGCGGCAGCTCACTTATCTGATCCGGCATCCGCGTCGCATCAGCAACACCATCGTTATCAGAGTCCAGATGAATGGCCAGATCCGTGAGAATCGAATCCCTTGTCACTGTCAGCATCGCTGTTGCGCCGGCTCCCAATGGAACATCGTTATAGACCAGCGTGGTCAGCGTGCCACGGCCCGGATCTGCCAAAGTCATGTGGAGCGGGGTAAGCACCGCCGTATCCGCGGTGAGCTTTAAGCGATATTCATTACTGCCGTCGAAGGGTGCGATGACAGCTTTCTTGTTTATCCCGGCCGCCTCCAGATACTGAGAGCCGCTGATTGTTTTCTCAACTGACCCTTGTGCGTCCTGCCCCACGTGGCCTCCGGCGGAATCGAACAGATCGATTTTCACCAGGCCGTCAACGTGAGCCTTGAGGCCGGCGACCATCCCCCTGATGCCGTCAAAACCATCCCACTCCAGCCCCTCCCAGGAGAAGGGCCTGTTCCAGCGGTCTCCCGACCAGACAGGCCCGAGAGGCGCATCGCCGGCGGGATTTCCATTCTCTTCACCCCAGCTGCCCTTGAAGTTCAACCATTTAAATCCCGGGATATCAAAAGCAGTTCCAGGCAGCGGCATAACGGCGGTCTCCATGACTCTGCCTGTCGCCAACCCGTCAGTTTCATCAACCGCGACCGGGGTGGGGATGCCACCCAGCTCAATGCTGTGATCGCCGGGATCGAAATAGTTCGCGTGTGAACCTTTGGCTACATAAATAACCGGATGGCCACTCCTCGTCTCCATGTCACGCCAGCGCCTGATTTTCCCGTAGGCATGTTGCGAGGCGGAAACGCGCGCGGGCTGCCCATCACTGTCCAGCTCTACTTCGATCAGCTCCCAGTCGCCTTCGTGGCTGAGCATCGGATGGTTGTTGAAATAATAATTGAGCCAGTACTGGATCACCGTCCTGTCGCCCTGGTGAACAACCCTGCCATAGACTCCCTGACGTATTCCGGAGCCAACGATGGTGTTGTAAGGCTTTACGTACTGTGTATGGATGTATCTGTCAAAATCGGGATCGGGCAGCTGGGGACCGCATACAACACACGCGCCCGCCAGATCCAGGTAGGAATCGAAACCAAAGCCGCCCATGGCATCGAGGGTTAGTGTT
>JBAZWE010000001.1:21383-26133 GCA_041660545.1 Thermoleophilia bacterium | reverse complement strand
GGTGACCGTAAACGCTCCTGGCTGTTTTCGATCAACGTGGTTCCCGGCGCCGCAACCATGGCAGCGACTTCAACCGGCCTGAAGGATTCGTCACGATCGAAAACAAGGGTTGGGGCGAAACTCTGCATCAGCTGTATGTCTGCCTCCGCCGGAGCAAGAACCGCCGCGTAGATATCCCGGTCTCCGTTCCTTTTGTCTTCCCAGGTGATTATGTTTCCCCTGATCTCGGGATTGGCCTGGTCACCCGGAGCAGTGCAGACAGGCTGCTCGATGCCTGTTTCCAGATCCATCATATATATGTCCCATTCCCCTACCCACTTGCCCGTTTCGTCCAGGTGACCGGTACGGTTGTCCTGGTAGACCACGATGTTTCCGCTCAGCGAAGGATTTATCTGGTCCCCCTGCGCGCTTACCATCGTGATACCGAGAGTGCCAACGGACGCGGCGCTGATGTTCCAGTCATGTCCGGCCTCGATTATTCGTTCCTGGTAGAGGATCCGGCCGTTGCTGATCACAGGATGACTTCTAGCGTATTTGCCGCCGCCGCCCTGTTTGGTCATATATGTATTGATGCCCGAGTTCACGTCATGCAGGACTATGAGCGGCTCATAATAGCGTCCCGCATACCCGCGCTCCTTGATCCAGACCGCCTGGCTGCCATCTATGTCAGGGTCGTAACGCATACCCGGTAACGTCGACTGATCGACTATTCTCGAAGTCATGTCGCTTAGATCAAAAAGTCTGATCGTGCTGGCCCCCCCGTAACTGACGGCGTAATTTCCCGATACCGCCAGCTGATAAGCACCGACGGACGAAACACACTGATCGGCGCCGCCCGACACCGGCCTTTTGCATACCTGGTTGCTGGATTTTTGCCATACCACCGAAGTGGAGTCGGCATCCGGACCGGCGTGGATGCCGGGACCGGACAGCGATTCCTCGGCTGAACCGTTATACATGTCCTTCTTGACCAGCCATCCATTTGGACTCCGGTTAAAATCCGTGTAAAAGATCGTGCGACCCGAGGCTACAGGTTTCGTCTGGTCGCCGGGGCCGATAAATACCGGCATCTCATTGACCGTCCAGCCCAAGTCCTGCGCGGCCATTGCCTTTCCCGGGCAGTCCCAGCAGGCCAGAACCAGTAGACCGGCGATAATGATGATCAGTCTGAGCGTTACAAAGAGGCCGCTTCGGCCTGCCTCACCCCTGAAAGTCCCATTCCTGCGATTTAATGCATGCACTCTTCTTACAGGCCATTCCCGGCCTGATTTTTGCTCCAGCCTCCGCATCAACATCTGCAATCACTTCCTCAACTCGTACGTCAACTCCACGACCGCGGCTGTCAGATTCCTCAATTGAATTTTCGCCCGTTGCCGGACCCACGCATCCGCGAACAACCGCCCATGCCGGTTCCGGTCACCACTCACAGCTATCTCATGAAAACCTCCTTCCCCACGTATCAGATTCTCGCCAGCCAGGAAAAATTACCATGGCGGGCACCTGCGCGCATCGTCCTTTGGTTGGATATCGAAAGCCGAAAAGTTGCATTTTTAATCAAGGCGCCAGGGCAGAAAACCGAAACAGAACCTTGCCTTCGACTAACCGGAGAAAGCGCCGGAAGAGCAAAATCCCGCAATAACCGGTTTAGGCGGGGCAACTAATGGCTAAAGATGTATTAGAAACATGAATAAGCAGCGAAGGAGAACCATGACCTATTCAGATAAGAGGATTGCAGTTTTGATCGCTCCGGGCTTTGAGGACTCCGAGCTGGTCGAGCCTGTCAAAGCGTTGAAAAAAACAGGTGCAAAAGTCACTCTCATAGGTTTGGCGCAGGAGGACAAAAGGGGAGTCAGGGGGAAAAGGGGTACCGTCATGCCGGCGGACGCAACCATCGATGAAGTCAGCGACGGTGATTTTGACGCCCTGGTGATCCCCGGCGGGAAAAGTCCCGCGCACCTGCGCCGCGACGAGCGGATTCTCGCTTTCGTTCGCAATTTCGATCGTGACCAAAAACCCATCGCGGCCATATGCCACGGGCCCCAGGTACTGATATCCGCCGGGATCATGGCGGGAAGAACCGCCACAAGCTTTTTCACCGTAAGTAGGGAACTGAAGCAGGCGGGAGCCAATTACTTAAGCGGCGCGGCCGTTAAAGACGGTAACCTGGTGACCTCGCGTTCGCCCAAAGACATTCCCGATTTCATAGCCGCCATCCTCCGGCAGCTCGATGGACAGGAGAGAAAAATAGCATAAGTTCCACAACCGCACCTGCCGGCTGGCATCACCCGGCATATACGGAATCTTTTTCCCGGTCAGATATGTCTAAATGTCATATACCTTTAGAAGGGGGTTGTGATGAGCGCAACTAATACAGAGGCTGTCGCGCAGGAGTCCGATGCGGCTTCGCGCAGAATCGGATGGCTATACGGTGGCATACTGCTTGGCCTACTCAACACATTTGCCGTTGCCACTTACGCGGCGCTGGGAGTCTCGAGAAGCTACGTTTTTCTCGACGACCAGCTGCTGCGGGCCGTCGGTTCCGACCTTCCAACCACGAACGCCTATCTCTCCCAAAGGATTCCCGCCAGCGTCGACTGGCTCGTCATGGTGGCGATTGGCATGGTTGCAGGCGGATTTCTGGCGGCGCTCCTTAAGGGCGGTCTGACGACAAGGGCGGTGCCAAAGCTCTGGGCGAGCAGGTTCGGAGATAGCCGGCCCAAGCGATTCGCAGTCGCGTTTGCCGGCGGCTTCCTGCTCCTCTATGGCGCGCGCATCGCTGGAGGATGTACGAGCGGTCTGGTCTTGAGCGGGGTAGCACAGCTTGCGATAGCCGGTTTTGTTTTTGCGATATCCATATTGGCCTCGGGCATCCTCACCGCGCGACTCATCTATAGAGGGAGGGCGTCATGACAGCGGCCGCGTTGATAATCGCACAGATAAACGATGCAGCAGCGAACGCCACCGAAGCGGCCGGCATAGTCGGGGGAACGAATACGAAAGCGCTTGTGGCAGGTCTGCTTACGGGCATCGCTTTCGGGGCCATCCTTCAGCGAGCCGGCGCATCGAGCTTCACGATGATAGTCAATATGCTCAGGCTCAAGGACCTTACCATCATGAAGTTCCTGTTTATCGCGATCGCCGTGGGTTCAGTAGGAATCTACACGGTCGATTCTCTGGGAGGTATCGGGCTGAAGGCGAATATCGGTATCGCCCCCGTATACCTGTTGGCCCTCACTGTCGGCGGCCTGATATTCGGCGTCGGCTGGGCTCTGGCGGGCTATTGCCCGGGAACCGCGCTGGTTGCTATGGGACAGGGGAAAATAGATGCCTTCGTCACCGTGCTCGGTGGGCTTGTGGGCGCCTTCACACTCGTCCTAACCTGGGATTACATACAGCCGACGCTCGAAGGGAACTTCAACTATGGAAGCAAAAGCCTGGCGGATGTCCTGGGAGCAAACCCCCTGCTGGTCGCGCTGGTGATGGCGGCGACGATCGTGGCGTTTGTGACGTATCTGAACAGGCTGGATACAAAAAAGAAGGCTGCGGGCAGCACCGGTACCGGCAAGCGGGGAGCGGTCACCAGCAGCCACTAAAACAGCCTGTCCGACACTGATTCAAGCGTGTGACTTATGCCTGCATGAGCCGTCAGGCCGATATCAGCAGCGGGTCCGACACCGTATGACAGCTATTGGAGATTGCCCTCTATACAGTATAGAGGGGTCTCCTGGCGCCAACCGCGCACGGTAGGTAATGCCGCCAACCCCTTTTACAGGCCTGTGAGCACACACAGTCGGACGCCAGGAAAACCCGATATCAACTCTAATACAAGCGTAAGTTTTAAAAATCATACTAAAGTATGAATTTTTCGACTTTCCAGTACTTTGTTCTCGCCTCTCCGTTGATATTTACCCCCGCATGTATTTGATGTTTTCCTAGAGATTTGTTTGACTTATAACGCGTCTGGAAATATAATTCTTTTACTGAAAACGGGTGACCACTCCGGCTGGGGGAGTCGCTGTGGCGCCATACCGATCAAGGGTGGTTGGTATGAGTGCTTGGCGCGATAACAGTTTGCCTCGCTTTATAAAAACACTTTTGCCTGTGGTATCTTTCTTCGCTATCGTCGTGACGATCCTCGCCGTGCTTGGATTCGGCACAAGCAGCGAAATGCCCGCAGCTGGCTTTAATACCGAATCAGGAACACTGCTTGATGAGTCCCCACAGGGTGGCTTGATAGATGCCGTCGCTACCACACCAGCCGCAGCAAACGCCCTCGATAACGAACTGACCGATAACTCATATCAGGACAACAGCCTGTTTTTTGACTGCTGCGAGCCGGACACACCCGTTATCGGTACCCAACCGCTCTTCCCGCCACTTCCTCCCGGATACGTCGATCCTTTCGATGACGGCTTTCTGCCGGGCGGTCCCTTGAGCCTGAACGGCTACTGGACGATCTCCGGCCGGGTGACTGATCCCTGGGGACGCGGAATCGCCGGAGTAGGGATAAACGCAACACCCTTTAACAACAACAATATCGGGCCCCTGCCCAGGCCTTTTGAAACCGATGCGGATGGATACTATACAGTCGAATTCGGCCCGGTATGGCCGCCCGATGTCATGGCCGCCAGCAAGTACACGATCTATTTCGCAGGGCCCCGGTCTGCCACTTACGGCTGGGTCAATGAATGGTATAACAACACCAGAGATGCCAACCTTGCAACTCCGGTGCCACTGGGCTCGCAGGGGG
>JBAZWE010000001.1:0-21373 GCA_041660545.1 Thermoleophilia bacterium | reverse complement strand
GGCATCATCAGGGGACGGATCACCAACTTCTCCGACAACTGCTTTGCGGACACCATGGCTTCGTGTGCCCAGATATATGCCTACAGAGCTGACAAGACCGAAGTCGTCGACAGCACGCGCACGGGTTATATGCAGGATGGAATCGTAACCGGCTTTGTGGGTAACGCCTTCAGCCTTTATTCGCTCCCCCCGGGCGATTACAAGCTGCTGGCTCAGCCTGCTTCTACTGTTTACGATAACCAGGTAGTAATGACGAAGTCGTTTGAGAAAACCTGGTATGGTCCCGGCAACAACTGGGATACAGCCACGGTTATCAGCGTAGCCCCGGGCATTGTGACCGACGTAAACATCACGCTGGAGACGCCTGATTCCAATGGTAATCACGACCGCCCGGTTTATAGCCCTGACCCGGTAGTAGAGGCCGAGACCGCGGATATCGTTGTATCTGGCGATACCACCGTGCCGGTGGGTGTTGAAGCTGCTTCTGAGTTAGTTCCAACAACACAGGATGCGGACACCACCGCCGGGAGCACCTTGACCCAAGCCGCGGCTTAAGCGCGGCCCAGTCACATGTCGCTTAAGAGCTGCCCCGCATACTGTGGCGTACCCGGTCTTATTTCCGCACAGGCTTCCCGGTTTCCGTAGCGAATAAAAACACATGATGAGAAGAACCTCGATCGCCCTGTTTCTGACAACGGCAGTTCTCGCATTGCCGTTACTGACTGTAAGCGGCTGCAACGATGAATCCACCGATACCGGTTCCGCCGGCACAGCCGTAAGCATCTCTAATGAGGTCAGCCCCCAGGACCGCGCCGCGCGCATCGCCGCCCAGTCACAGCTGCGTAACGCCCAGATGGCGGAGGAGGGATACTTTGCACAAAACGGCAGATATGCTTCCACCGCCGCGGACTTAAGAAGCGTCGACCAGCGACTGAGCGCCAAAATCCAGGTGCAAAGCGGTTCGGCAAGCGGCTATGAGATCAGCATCGAGGCAAGTGATTCGGCGCGAAGCGTTTTCATCATCCGCAAAAACGGTTCCAGGACCGAGCATATTGATGAAAACGGTGATTCCTGGTAACTAACTGGTGCTCTTCTCCAGCCGGTACTTCTTCTTCATGTCCAGAATGCGCGCCACTGACTTGTCTATGTCAGCTTCTTTTATCTTGCCCGCCTTGACCGCCGCCAGTATCGCGTCGTAAGCCTCGTTCTGCTTCGAAGGTGTATGCGCCACGATGAGCATGTCGTTGCCGGCCAGAACCGCTGCCACGGCGGCGCTCCCCATGGTCCCGGTCTCAGTGATGGCGCCCATCTCCATATCGTCGGTGATAATCACACCTGGAAACGTCATCTGGGTTCGCAACAGGTCGGTGACGATCGGCTTCGAGAGCGAGGAAGGAGTCTCTGTAGCGTCCAGCGCCGGTACGATCAGATGCGCGACCATTATCATCGGCACGCCTTCGGCAATCGCCGCCTGGAATGGGGGAAGGTCTGTAGTCTGGATCGTTGCCAGATCGCTGCTTACAGTCGGCAGCGCCTTTTCCGAGTCGTTGTCGGCGGAGCCATGGCCCGGAAAGTGTTTGGCACAGGATATGGTCGTGGCGTTGTTATAACCCTTGACCGCCCTGCCGGTCAGCTCGGCCGCGAACGCCGTGTCCTGGCTGAAGCTGCGCCCGTCCATGATCGTACCCCAACCAGAACTCACATCGGCTACCGGCGCCAGGTTGGTGTTGATGCCGATCTTCTTCAAGTCGCGCGCGGCTGAACCCGCCTGCTGCTGAGCCGTGTCCGGTGCGGCGTCGCTCATCTCACCGATCATGGGTTGTGAATAAAATGGTCCTATATTTTCAAATCTGCGGGTCTTGCCACCCTCCTGGTCGACGGCGATCATAAGCTTGGCGGGCTGGCCGGCCTCGACGGCGAGCGCCTGGAGGGAGGTGTCCAGCTGCGCCACCTGTTCGTTGCTGCTGATGTTGCGCGTAAAGAGGATGACGGCGCCGACGTGTTTCTCCTTGATGGCGCTGGTTATCGCGGCATCAGGCGCCGGACCTTCGAAGCCGATCATGAACATCTGACCGATTTTTTCTTCCAGGGACATCGAGGCGACTATCTGGTCGGTCGCGCTGGCAAGCGGTGTTTCGACCTTGACCTCATTTACATCCGCGCCGCTCTGTGTGGTCACGCCGGTCACTTCGATCTCGCCGGAATCAGCCTGCGACGCCGACGCGCCATTCTGCCGCATGATAAATATTCCGGCAGCCGCCGCCGCGGCGATGATCACCAGGGCCAGCGCTATGAGAAAAGTCCTGCTTTTGAAAAAACCGGATTTACCTGAACGCCTGCGCTTCTTTTTCGATCTTAGATCTGCACGGCTTCCCGGTGTGATTTCCCTGCCACGATCAGCTTTTTTCTTGCGGGACAAGTCGCCTCCCTCTGGACGGAATAAGAAAAAATTCAACGGAGATGATTTTATAGTGAACAGGCGGCATGGTAAAGCGGGTGGTAAAAAATACCGGAGGCCCCCTCTTGAGAGAGAGCCTCCGGGTCAGCAAGCCCGTAAGCCGGATTCTGTTCTATGCGACCATCTATCTGGGAAGCGCGTCACCGCGCTCCTCGTGCGGCCTACCCGAGGGTCAGGCGAGCAACCTGGATACACCCTCCTATTTGGCCTTGCACCGGGTGGGGTTTACCTGGCAGACGCGTTACCGCGCCTCCGGTGCGCTCTTACCGCACCTTTTCACCCTTACCCGCCAGCGCCGCGGAGATCAACCCCACGCCGCCGAGCAGGCGGTTTGCTTTCTGTGGCACTTGCCTGCGGGTTTCCCCGACTGGTCGTTAGCCAGCACCCTGCTCTGTGGTGTCCGGACTTTCCTCGCCGCCTTACAATCTGAGCCTCCGCCCTAAACGGGAGCCTGGAAAAATGGCGGCGCGGCCGCTCGGCTTGCATTTATATTTTACCAGTCTGTGGACCATCTTTAAACATGCGGAGCGTATCTACCTGATATCCCTGATGGCGGAATCAGGCGGCCGCCACGCAATACCACAAACCCCACGCAGTCCACCTGGTCCTATATATCCGGAGCGCCGGCTCTTACCTGTTCGAGCTTCCACGACTTCGTCAGCCGCTCACCGAACAGCAGGATGTTCACTTCGGCGCCTGTCAGCACCATCAACGCACTGAGCCACATCCACGTAAGCAGCACCACCACGGCGCCCAGGGTTCCATAGACGCTCTCATAAGTGCCGAACTGTTCCACATAGAAACCGAAAACCAGCGTCGAGAGCAGCCAGGCTCCCGATGCAAAAAGCGTGCCAGGTATCAGATACCGCCATCTTGAGCTGCAGCAGGGGCCGTAACGGTAGGTGGTCCCAACACCGGCAAGAGCCAGCAGGACGATGGCCGGCCACCGCATCCATCCCAACCACATTGAAATCGTGACCGATATGCCCTTATCGTCCGAGAGCGCATCAGCAACGATCGGGGCGACGACGACCATGGCAAACGAGGCCATGATGAATATGGCGGCGACAAGGCTCATGACCAGAGCCCTTAAGCGCACGTTCACCCATGGGCGTGTTTCCTGCAGACGGTATATGCGGTTGAGCGATGAGATGAGTCCGTGATAACCATTACTCATCACATAGACTGTACCCAGAAGGCTCGAGATAAGAATGGGGAGGCGCCCGCGGTCGAACGTACGCGACAGGGTGCGGTCTATAAGGCTCAGGGCATCGGTGGGCAGTATGTCCGTAAGCTGCTGGATAATGATGTCACCCAGATTGTCGACCGGCAGATATGCCAATACGGACACCGTCATGATAAGAACACCTATCAATGTCAGAAAGAAACTATAGGCGAGCATCGACGCCAGCCCGGTACAGCCGTCGGCGCGCGTGCGCAGTATGAGTGTCCAGATCTTTCTCATAAGCGGTTATTCCCGCCCGGAGGGAAAACATCCTTCCGATTGAGGTTGTGGATACCCGGCCTGTTCTTCCATCCGCCCGGATAAAACCGCCGGCGGCCAGGCTTCTCCCATCAGCAATGCCACCTGTTTCGGAACAGACAACTGACCGCCGGGCATACGTATACATTATTGGCGACATGATAATTTTCCTATATAATATGTTCTTCCCTTCTCCGCCGCTCCTGCTTCATAAACTCCTCTGTTGCCTGGATTTTATAACGCTTGACGTTAAACGCGGTACGTTATAGTCTATGATCAGATCATTTAAAGACAGGGAAACCAGGAAGATATATTCCCGGCAGGGTTCGTTGAGACTTCCTGGGAATATTCAGGAGATTGCGCTGCGGAAATTGCGCATGTTGAATAATGCCGTAAACCTGAATGATCTGCGTGTTCCGCCAGCGAATCGTCTGGAGAAATTGCGCGGACGCCGCCAGGGTCAGTACAGTATTCGCATTAACGATCAATGGCGGATCTGCTTTATCTGGATGACCGGGGACGCACACGAGGTCGAAATCACTGACTATCATTAAGGGAATCTGGAAATGGCAAAAAAGAACAAACTCAAATCTGTTCATCCGGGAGAAGTGTTGCTGGAAGAGTTCCTGAAACCAATGGACTTAAGCCAGAACCGATTAGCACTGAACATCGGTGTGCCTCCACGCCGCATAAATGAAATCGTCCTTGGAAAACGCCGCATTACGGCCGACACCGCGCTCAGGCTGGCAAAGTATTTCGGCTCTTCCGCTCAATTCTGGCTTGGACTTCAGAACGAGTACGACCTGGATGTCGCAACTGACACGCTGGGCGACCGACTCGAACAAGAGGTAATAAAGCGTTCTGAAGCCGTTTAGTGAGTCTGTGAGTCGTAAGTCTGTAGACAATGGCCCGCTCGAACTCCCGTTCACCATGGTCCTCGCCCAACTCCAGGAAATCGAACGTATACTCATCACGTACAGCGAGCTTGGCCTGATTACGCAATTTCTTTGGCAGCGTCTTATAAAATTGACCTGATTCAGCAGAGTTTTTTCGTATGTCTGGTTGTCGATGTGGTGGATGAGGATGTTATGGGTTCATCCAAACTTGTGTGTCATCCTAATATAGAATTCTCGCTGGAGTGGGTCTTTGCATTTGATGAATATTGCCGCGTTCTGCGACCAGGCAATTTCTCTCGATAATGTTGAGAGTTTTTCAAGTATCTACAGAGTCCGAGATCGATTTCGGCTCTATTCCTCTCAAGGCTGAGCATTGGCCAGGAGGCCAAAACAAGCCGAGACGTCTACTACATCAGCCCGTCTTGCTCACTGCAGGCGCTTTACCTATAATTCAATCTCGGGCAATAAGCCCAACCATCCCTCGTCGGAGTGGCGGAATTTGGTAGACGCGCTAGGTTGAGGGCCTAGTGAGCTCAGGCTCATGCCGGTTCAAGTCCGGCCTCCGACACCAGAATTATTATGGCCCCTTATTTGCCTGATCTTCGGGCAATGAGGGGCCAATTTCTTTTCCTGGCAATATTCAATTTTTCCTTTATCTAAGCGGGTGTACGGCCTAACAATTAGTCCTATACCCTAACGCGCTCGCAGTTTACTATCACATCAAGAAACGCTTCTTATAAATTCAGCTATGACGCGCCGACAATACTGTTCCAGTTGGGCATCGTTGAGTGTTTGATAGGCACCTGCAGGTCGTTGCTCTGCTATCATCCCCGGTCCAGTCGCTCCATCATCGAGGAAATATTCAGTCAGGTTATTTACAAACCGGCTGAACCAGGAGGATCGGTCCTGTTTGAACTTATGCATTCCTTTTTCAATCTCACTGGCGAATCCTGGATAGCCAGCAAGTACATCAAATATATAGTAGAGATCTTTGGCTTTTTTTAGTCGATCCTTTCGTTTCACAACGGCCAGGCCTTTCTGGAAAATAAAAGCTGCCGGCCTGGGAACGAAGAATTCGAATTCTTCTGCGACCTCATCTATTACCTCAACGATTCTTACGGGCATGGGGTCCTCAAGCAGAAGATCGCTGTAACGTAATGCCTGTGCTGAAAGATCCTCCTGAATTTTTTTTGTTTCATGGTCCCGTGCGCCACTGAGCGGAGTCAGAAACTCCAATTCGATCTTAACCTCCCCTACCTCTTTTCTAAAACATGATGCGGGCGGATTCGCATCACCAACAATATCTTCTATAAAACCATCTACTAGCAGGAGACGCCGCAAGCTGGGACGTTTTTCATAAGCCAGACTTTTTGCGACCACAACATCAACATCTGCCGTGTGCAAAGCAGGCTGCCCTTCCTCCGAAATAATATATCGTTGAAAGATAATCGGAACCCATCCTCCACAAATAACAAGGGTACCGTCAGTTAGATACGATCGTATCGGTATCAGTGCCCGGAGCAGGGCTTCGATTTGTTGGTCAGCCATCGTCTAATCCTTAAATTTCGGCGCAAGATTAAGTTCATAAATTTTTTCCGCCTGCTCGCGTCCGCGCTTTGGGTAATGGTAAAGGTCCAGATAAAGCTGAAGATCGGATACAACGTTAAGACCACTTTTTTTCCTGGACCCGTAGAACACAGAATTAATATATTTTGGTTTCATCAGGATGACATTTTCGCCACGCTCAACCGACTGCAGTTGAAGGGGTTTTAAAAACCGATTTTGCATTTCATCATCCGACACATAGATGTGAACCACATCATATGCAGCATATCTATGAATGAGGCTCGCCCCGGCCTGAACTGAAAGTGCATATCCTGATTCTGGAAGGTCCAACTCTCTGATCCTTTTCAAAACCTCTTCAGTGCTGATTACCGGTAAAAAGTATCTCTGCTGCCTGTTATTCCTGATGTTATAGTGACTCACCCAGTCGGTTATCAGCTCTTTGGGATTTATTAGCCGCAAACCGTCCAGCGATTTGAGGACGTAACTGCGTTCTTCCAGCTCGGCTGCTATCTTTGAAACAAAGCCCGGGCTCAGATTGAGAAGTTCAGCCAACTCCCGCACGCCGCGCATTTCACCATAATTTGCGATCAGCTCCCGGATGATAAGCGATGCCTTATCAGCAAACGGATTTCTTTCTCCCCTCGTCTCCGGAAACTGATTCACAAAGCCCTCGCGCTCGATTAAGAATCCTTCGAATGAAATCCATTGATTACCTGAAAGATCCAGGAAAAAAACTTGGTGGTCGTGGCATAGAGATCTTTCTTCCGCGTTCAAATAAGGTGCGACTATTAGCGGAAGAGCGCCACACAGGTTCGCTGACTTCCTGACCTGATCGATTTTATTCATGAAGACTGCGCGTGCGGATCTGGCAATGACCTCTGCCAACATGTGAACGGACTCATTATTCGTTGATAACTTAAAAATCAGATCCGCTTTGACCGAAGCAGGTCGGTGAAATGTTTTGTCAATCTCAAGGCGAGCCCAATCCACCGGAATAAGTGCCTGTGCGTCTAGCTTTATACGTTCAATAATGTCTTTTTCGCTAAGCATATGTTTCCTATTATTTATCTGTTTCCCATATGGGAAACATTATCATTATAGGAAACATTTCAACGCGACGCAATAGTTTCCTTCAAATTGGCCGCTTACAATAAGTGGCTAGAATTTATTAATTCATTTTGCAATATTGCAGACCAATATTACAATCCATTTGTAAATTTGCACCCGCCCCCCTCAAAGAATCTATAGGCCGCTTGGAATTATACTCTTGCCTTGGCGAACCCCAATCAAATGACCACTTGGCTTGCGACCCTAACCGGGGAAAAAGCGCTGAACCGCTGTGCCTATACCCTAACGGGGTGGGTTCACAGCCTGACGCGTTTACTAAGTACTATCCCACAATTTCTTTCAGTATCCTTTTGTTGGATGATTGACAATTTATATTTCCTTTAATAGCATTAAATTCGTTTGATTCACATTCTGCTTCTTTATCAAAGGGTACCCTGTATGCACAGTGAGCATAATTATGATAGATAGGGAACTTGTCTTCGTAGAATACAATGCTTTGCGACAAGAGCTGCGGGATCTGAAGAAATGTCAGGTCACATTCCTTACCTTCTCGGTCACAGCAACAGGCGTGCTTCTCGGCCTCGGTAGTAAATACGGTACCTTGACCGATCTTATATCTCCAGGGATTATTTATTTATTCCCATTGACCATCATCATTCCTTTCTGGTGGATATTCTTTGATAAATCTATCACGATAATCAGGCTGGTCGGTTACTTTCGTCTTTTGGAAAATGCTGTTACTAAGCCATGGGCAGTGAGAAATTTCCTGGGCTGGGAAAACGCCATTGCCGAATTTCGCGAGAAGCAGAAGCGACACGAATTGTCTTTTCAGTTGATCGATACATCCGGCCACGCAGCGATTAGGGAAGCTCATAGACTTAAAAGGCTTCGTGAGGTCTTTAAAAGCAATAGTTACACGTTGATGACCTTTAGTACTTTTTTTGGCCTGGCCTTACTTTGCCTCGCTCTTAGTTATGGTACTTTTTTTTCCGGTGCTATTTTTTCATTTAAAGCACTACTGTTTAATCATTTGCCCTTTACAATTGCCTCCGTAATAGTTGCCGTCTCAACTGTCTGGAACGCTAAAATTGTTTACAACATCGCCTATAACCGCAACTATGTGCGAACGAACGAAGCTTGGAGAGAGATCCTAAAATATGATGAACACTATTTTGATAATCTAATCTCGAGTTTCAAGGAAATTGACGATTGTTCTTACCAGGACGCGCTCCGAAAATTGATTGAGAATAAACCAGCCTCCATCGATCCGCTAATAGCAGCCCTTTCCAACGAAAGCGCTAGAGTACGGGTTGGGGCGTGTAAGGCGTTAGGAGAAATCCGGGAAACAGAGACCATTCCATATGTCATTAATTGCATGAGGAATGACTCAGACAGCGCGGTGGTGATTGCGGCCAAAAAATCTTTGACTAGGATGGGTACTTTTAGTGTAGAACCTCTAGTCGAAGCTTTATCAGACAATGATGAATTTTTTCGAGAAGAGGTCAAAAGCATACTTGTCACTATAGGAGTTCCCGCCGCAGGATCTCTCTCGAAAGCCGTTCGCGATGATAATCCCGTAGTTCGTGAAAAAGCGCAGGAGGCCTTGGATACGATAATCCCGCCTGTTCCTGATTCTCTGTAAGATCGACATTCAATATATCCACCTAATCTTGTTACTTTAAACTTCACCATTGATTTCCCTGGGCTCGCCACCCTAACGCGCCCTATTAACTCACCTCACCTCCATCCCGCTTTCCGACCAGCATTATGACACTTCTGCAACCACCATAGTTGGTCCCTCTGACTCCGGCGACACATCCGGCGACACACAGAAGAATAATTCAGACCAGAAGAAGCTCACGGAAGGCCTTGAAGTGAGCAAAGAGTTGAGGCCGTGCCATCAATGCCGTTGGGCTTCGAAGATACGGACTTCCTCTCAATCAATTGACATAAATGCCTATTTAACATTATTATTATCATGCAATTATGTAAACCGCATTGGGAAGCTACCGTTCCTATTCATCTGGGGAGGTCATTGTTTGCGGAGCCGTAAGCAAATTGGATTCATCGTCTTGATCCTGGTGGTGCTGGGGTTGTTCCTCGGGATATATCATGCTGGCGTCGCCAGCAATAACGCCGCTGCCGAAATCGCGATGGGAATGGATGGGTTACAGACTGCCAGTCTAACTAATATAGGTGCTGAAATCCTCGAGGAGTGCGCAAGGACGGCTTGCGTGGCAGCCAAAGCGGCAGAGATGGAGGCGCAGGAGAGAGCTGAGAGAGAGGCTGCTATACAGGCCGCAAGAGAAGCTGAGGCTGCGAGCCAGGCGGCGTTACGGGCAGCATCTTACACCGAATCTTCTTCGCAAGCGCCAGTAAACCCTGAACCGCAGCGGCCGGCGCCAATCCGCTGTTCTGGTTTTGTGGATCCGTCCAATCCTTCGGCACCTATTACCTATCAGTGCGACGACGGTTCTACGGTGCGGAGGTAAGAGGTAAGCTTGCAGCTTATCGCTTGTGTTTCACGCAAGTCGAGCATACTCTTCGAGAAGTGAGCACTAAGCGAATCTCGACTTCACAACCAACAACACGCGCCTTTTGTTCAGGCTCTGCCAACAGGCAGGTTACGAGTTTGGTATTCCCCAGGGTTAGCGGTGTCGTAACGTTTGAGGTCCCGCCCGGGGCAGCGTACCTGGCGCAATCGCAAGTTGCGGGTTATACCTGTATAGAAAGGTTTGCGACCTAGGGCATGGGGTTCACGAGCTAACGCAAAAACCATCGCGAAGAGAGTAGTAACGCGCTATGCCTGTACCCCTATGACATGGAACGCCAGACTGAGAACGGAAGCTTCAGGGCCGAGGTCGAAGCCCAGGACGAGATCGCCCGTATGCTCGACATCCACGCCGTGCCGACGTACGTCATCAACGGCACCCACCGCATCGTCGGCTGCCAGCCGTACGCGGCGTTCCAGGAAGCCATCGCCACGCTGAAAATCTAGTACTGCGAGATGATAAGACTCACCAGCTGCTTGACCTGCCCCTGATCGTCCCCGGTCACCTCGACCGTGAACTTGCCCGCCTTCGCCGCCGCCATGTCGTATCTCTGCTCGTTGGGATGGAAGGTGATGAACGCCTTATCGCCGACACCGGTGACGTCAGTGACGGGATCCTCTTCAAAAGACTTCAGATCCGCATAGTCCTCGGCCGGCATCTGCCAGATAACGAAGACTTTTTCTGTGCCCTCGATTTTCACATTGAGCGTGCAGTGTACCTGGTTGGCTGGCGGGTTGGGGATCTCTTTCGAACCCACGAAGGTGCCGCCCAGCGCCGCCGCCGCCTGCTGTCCGTCGACTACCGAACAGTCTCCCGCTCCGGTCGCACTGCTACCAGCGCCGGCAGCCGCCGTCTTTGATGATGTGTTTGAGTCAGCGGCCGCGGACTGATTATGCGCCGGGGCTGCCGTCTGGTCCTGACTGTCACCACAGCCTGAGAACAGCAGCGCCGCTGGCAGGATCGAGCAGATAACAAACAACAAGATAAGCTTTTTAAGTTTGTCGACCCTGCGATATTGAGCAAATCCATTTCGGGAACCCGGCGGCTGTTTACCGGTCAGGGTGACACCGGCCGGATCACGCTCACGGCTACCGGCTTGCCGTCCGCGCCGAATGCGACCACGCTCCAGCTGCTGTTCGGGGTGATGACCGGCCCGGATATGTCGTCAGGCCGCGCGTCAGGCAGGCCACCCAGGTTGACGCTGGTCTCCTTGCCCGCCCAGGACCACAGCGGCTTGCTGTCGGCATCGATAACCACCAGGCGGTAGGTGACGGCGCCGTCCACCGCCGACCATGCGAACGACGGTACTTCACCCGCGCCCGAAGCCGCCGGCTTCAGCAGCGTTATGCCTGGCAGCCCCGCCTCGATGGGCGTGCCCGCCACCTCTTCGCCGCCGGAGGTTCCACTGTCACCGCCGCATCCGGCAACCGCCGCCAATGACAAGAGCAGCATCAGCAACAGCAGCTTATTTACCGAATTCAGCCGCCCCATCTAAAGCGCCGCCTTCGCCTGCGCCGCCAGCTCGGTGAAGCCCGCCTGCGCCGCCGCGATATAGATTATCGTGATGTCGGTCGTGTCGTTGGCGGCGATATCCGCCTGGAGCTTCTGGCCCAGTACCTGTTTGAAGGATGCTTCCAGCTGCTGGGCAGCGGCGTCGTCAGGCGCCGCCGAACCCACGGCGCCGATGTGTACCGCTATCATCAGCAGGTCGGAGATGTCGGCCCCGGTGTAGCCCGACGGATCGCTGAGGATCTTCGTCATCAGCTGGCTGAACTTCTCCAGAAAATAATTGTATGGCTGTTTGCCTTTTTGCAGGTTCTTGGGGGTATCGCTGCAGGTAGAAGACTTCACCAGGTTGACGTTGAACAGGTCGACCTTGTTCGCCAGGTCCTTGACGTCCTGGATCGCCGGTTTGGGCTGACTGGCGAGGGTCTCCATGGCGGTGACCAGTTCCACGTAATTATCATCCCACGACTGGCTGCCCTTCTCCCCCGGGGCGCTGATGCGGGTGGCCGTAAATGGCGCCTTGATGCTGGTGCTGAAACCGGCGGCCTGCTGGACGTCCCGCGCCAGCTCCGCCATGTCTCCCTGCACAAAGGTACAGGAGGCGGTCGCCGGATAGAATCCCAGGCTGCCTCCGCTTTCGCCGAATTCCATCGGGGCGATAGGCAGCGGCCAGGAGATGATCTTGATGTTGAAATTGCCGTTACCGGTGACCATGGCGCCGGTGCCCGTCATATTTCCCATGGCGGCAACCGAAGCGGTCACCGGGCCGACGCCGGCAATATCCTCATTGATATTGGTGGAGTGGAGGATATAATCGCCATCGGTCACCGTGCCGTCGGGAGCGACGGTCATCTCGAAATCGATGATGCCGGCACCGGCGACGTAAACGGTCACAGTGCCATTGGTGATGGTGCCGGTCCAGACGGCCTTGCCCCTCCAGATGCCCGGCGGGAACTCGGAGCCCGTCTTGACGGCGTTGGCCGGCGCCACGAACAGCAGCGATGTCACCAGTCCCGCCAGCAGTAATATCAACAAACGGCGCACGCGCGCATCCTTTCCGGATGTGACACACGGAAACTGGTGCGATTATATCAAAGTCGCTTCAGGTTTAATATTGATTTGGCCGGATAAGATATTGTGATTAAACAGCCATTGAGCCTTAGACCAACCAGCCAAAGGAAGGTGGAGTCCCGGGATGACAGATCATGATCGCGGTGACGGTGCGGCTTTCTCAGGCGAAGAAGGACAAATGTATATTAACCATCGCTACAACTAGGCGATATCGAAGCGATCGAGATTCATCACCTTACTCCAGGCTGCTACAAAGTCACTGACAAACTTCTCCTGGGAGTCAGCAGTTGCATAGACTTCGGCCAGGGCGCGCAGTTCGGAGTTCGAACCGAATATCAGGTCGACACGGGTGCCGGTCCACTTCGCTTCACCGGTCTGGCGATCGCTGCCTTCAAACAGCTCATCGTCCGCGGAGACCGCCTTCCAGGTTGTGCTCATATCGATGAGGTTGACGAAGAAGTCATTGCTCAGCGCCTCTTCACGTGCGGTGAAGACACCGTGTCTGGTCTGTCCGAAGTTGGTACCCAGCACGCGCATGCCGCCGACGATAACCGTCATCTCAGGCGGGGTCAGCGTCAGCAATTGCGCCCGGTCGATCAGCAGCTCTTCGGCTGATACGGCGAATCTGGTCTTCTGGTAGTTGCGGAAGCCATCCGCAACCGGCTCAAGCACGGCAAAGGCCTCAACATCGGTCTGTTCCTGCGAGGCGTCCGTGCGGCCCGGTGCGAAGGGAACTGCCACGTCATGACTGGCGTTCTTCGCCGCCTGCTCAACGCCGGCGCACCCCGCCAAAACGATCAGGTCAGCGAGTGAGACCTTCTTGCCGCCAGACTGGGCGCTGTTAAACTTGCTCTGGATGCCTTCCAGTGTCACGAGCACTTTCGCCAGTCGATCCGGCTGGTTGACTTCCCAATCCTTCTGTGGCGAGAGGCGGATGCGGGCGCCGTTGGCGCCGCCGCGCATGTCGGAACCCCGGAAGGTAGAGGCGGACGCCCAGGCAGTAGATACCAGTTCACTGACAGAGAGTCCGGTAGCAATGATCTTTCCCTTTAGCGAGACTGCGTCGTTGTCATCGATCAGATCATGATCGACCGCCGGGACAGGGTCTTGCCAGATCAGCTCCTCCGCCGGGACTTCCGGGCCCAGATAGCGCGCCCGCGGGCCCATGTCACGGTGGGTGAGCTTGAACCAGGCCCGGGCGAATGCGTCCGCCAGCTCATCCGGGTTCTCGTGGAAGCGTCGCACGATCGGTTCATAGACCGGATCCATTCGCATCGCCATGTCAGCGGTGGTCATGATGATCGGCACCTGCTTTGACGCATCATCGGCGGCCGGAGCCTGGTTACTCCCGGTGGCGGTCTTCGGCGTCCACTGCTGGGCGCCTGCCGGGCTCTTCGTCAGTTCCCATTCGTTACCGAACAGCATGTTCAGGTAGCTGTTATCCCACTGTGTCGGGGTAGGTGTCCAGGGGCCTTCCAGACCGCTGCTGATCGAATCGCCGCCTTTGCCGCTGCCATAACTGCTTTTCCAGCCCAGGCCCTGTTCCGCGATGCCGGCAGCCTCCGGTTCCGGGCCGACCAGCGCCGGATCGCCGGCGCCGTGACATTTGCCAAAGGTGTGTCCGCCGACGGTGAGCGCAACCGTCTCCTCGTCGCTCATCGCCATGCGCGCGAACGTCTCCCGCACATCCCGGCCGGACGCGACCGGATCCGGGTTGCCGTTCGGCCCTTCCGGATTCACGTAGATCAATCCCATCTGAACGGCAGCGAGCGGATCTTCGAGGTTCTCGGACTCGCCGGAATGGCGTTTGTCATCCAGCCAGGTATCCTCTGTACCCCAATAGATGTCTTTCTCCGGCTCCCAGACGTCCTCGCGCCCGCCGCCGAAACCGAACGTCTTGAATCCCATCGATTCCAGCGCGACGTTGCCCGCCAGGATGATCAGGTCGGCCCAGGAGATCTTCCGGCCATACTTCTGCTTGATCGGCCAAAGCAGCCTGCGTGCCTTGTCGAGATTTACGTTGTCAGGCCAACTGTTGATGGGTGCAAGACGCTGGTTGCCGGTTCCGGCGCCGCCGCGGCCGTCGCCGGTGCGGTAGGTGCCGGCACTGTGCCATGCCATGCGGATGAACAAAGGTCCATAATGACCGTAATCCGCCGGCCACCAATCCTGTGAATCGGTCATCAGGTCATTGAGGTCCTTTTTTACAGCAGCTAGGTCCAGGCTCTTGAACTCTTGAGCGTAGTTGAAATCCTCACCCATCGGATTGGACTTCGATGAATGCTGGCGCAAGATATCCAGATTTAACTGGTTCGGCCACCAGCCCCGGATCGAGGTGCCGCCGCCAGCTGTGTGATGCATCGGGTTTTTATTGTCAGACATGGCATCTCTCCTTTGGACTCAAGACTGTCTCTGCCAGGGAACTCTATCGGTGATCTTTTGATACCCATTTGTCTGAATATGGTATCACCAGGTTCCGACTTCTGAACTCACCAGGCTCCCGAGCTGGCTCGTGCCAAACGCCCCCCAGTCCGTGGCCTAATGTCTCCAATCTCTTGGCCTTTGCTCTCATTCTGCTTTCTCAAAGCTTAAAATGACTCATTTCTGAAAAACCGGATCACCCGGTCATCCCTCATCCCGAATTAAATGATTAGTATTTCCTTAGCTTAGGAATATTAAAGAAACCAATCAAAGGATACGGCCATGGATACAGAATCAGAAAAAGAATTTGAGAAGCAGATCGAGAAGCAGATTGAGGAGAAGATTGATGGCTGGTGCTCCAGGTCGAACACAAAAAACGCCACTCACAATGGTTCAGCCGGAGCGGTATGGTTCCTGGGGTTTATAGGCGCAGCTGTCTACTTTATCCAGCATTCAGATGGTTTTTGGACTGGTGTCCTTGGAGTGCTCAAAGCACTCGTCTGGCCGGCTTTCCTGGTCTACGAGGCCATGAAAGCTTTGGGAATGTAAATCCCATATGGGCCGCTTGTACACTGGCTATCCTTTTTTAATTTACTCAATGTAGTGAGTAAATAGCGAGGGGTATATATACATCCAGCCCGGTTAGCCAGATTTCGCATGCCGCGATCATGCAAACAAGTCTCTATATAAGTTCGAAGTGGTTTGGGTCTGGGGCCTGGCGCGCCACAGACTAATGGGGATTCAGGGCCGCCCCCCCCCAACGCCATGACCAACCAAAGACACCACTCCGGGTGAGATCTGTATCCCAGAAACCACTGAATTAATACAGAAACATGTGCAAAGTTACTTGCATATAGTTAAACTATTTGCAATACTAGCTGCATATGGAAACAACAATCAGGACATACTGGCTCGATAAATTGGAAACGGCCTGGGAGCAGCGGTCAGTTTTATGGCTCTCCGGTGTCAGACGTGTTGGCAAGACAGTGCTCTGCCAAAGCCTCGATCAAATTGAATATTTCGATTGTGAGCTGCCGCGAGTCAGACAACAACTGGAAGATCCCCAGTTGTTTCTCGAAAACATGCGGGGCAAGAGGATAGTGCTGGATGAAATCCACAGACTTGCGAATCCCTCACAGCTATTAAAAATCGCAGCTGACCATTTTCCGGAAACCAGGGTAATCGCAACCGGCTCCTCCACACTGCAGGCTTCCGCCAGGTTCAAAGATACACTGACCGGGCGCAAAACAGAGATCTGGCTCACGCCCATGATGAGCAAGGATCTTGAAGACTTTGGCGACACCAACCTTGCTCACCGATTCAAAGCCGGCGGTTTACCACCATACTTTCTAAGTGATAATCCCCGGGATAATGAATATAGAGAGTGGATTGATTCATATTGGGCGAAGGATATCCAGGAACTATTCAGGTTGGAAAGACACTGGTCATTCCAACGATTTTTGGAACTTTTGTTTATCAATAGTGGCGGAATCTTTGAAGCGACCAAATACGCTCAGCCATGTGAGATCAGCAGGCCCACGGTTTCCAATTACCTTAATGCCATGGAGGCGACGTGGGTTGCACACGTAGTTCGTCCATATTCTACGCATCTCCCGAGCGAAATTGTCTCAGCTCCGAAAGTTTACGCGTTTGACACAGGGTTTGTTTGTTACTTTAAAGGCTGGCAGGAACTCAGGTCTGAGGATATGGGTCTTTTCTGGGAGCATTACGTACTCAACGAAATCCAAAGCAGAAGTCAATCGGGAGATGTTCGCTACTGGCGTGATAAAAGTGGTCATGAAATCGACTTTGTCCTCCTGGAACGCGGCCAGGCTCCAATCGCAATTGAATGTAAATGGTCAGCGAGCGCAGCAAAAACCCAAAACTTGAGAGCCTTCCGTAAAAGATACCCAAAAGGCGAGAATTGGCTTGTTGCAAATGATGTGGACCGGTCATTTCAGAGGGCCGAGGACGGACTCAAGATCGAGTTCATCGGAATAAATGACCTGGTCCGACGTCTGAAGGCGATTTATCCATAAGCTTTTACCCCAGGCTTGCGACCCAACAATTTGATTTGCCTTAATTAGCGAGTCTAGCCTTGTTTGATAAAGTTACTATAAGTCAACCGGAGCTTTTCGATTTGGATGAGCGTTTATTTAAAGGAAGGAAGAACTCTAACGTACATTGACTCCTCGTCCGATTCCTACGCATGAATCCGGCGATCTTGGCAAGAGATAAGCGATCGTAGGTCTGTCCCCCATCGCTTCAGCCGTCTATTTTCTGGAGTTTTCACGCCTTCGTCAGCGAGTCTTACCACGCAAGGAAGCGTGTGTTAGAGGGCCTTGCTGGAACTGACGGAACCGACTTGTTTTACGGCTGCAAACTGGATAAGGACCTCTCGGTCTCCAATGATCTCTAACTTATACGTTCTGGACGTCTGATACATTATTCGAGTATTTATCTCCAAACAGGCGCTGCCGCTATCTTCCTCGCCGTTTTGGTGACTAAAAATAGACTGCGGGTATAATGACAAGCCAAATTAATCGGGAGGGGAAATGAAAAAGCTGCTTTTGTTTTGCGCCTTGCAGGCGGTCCTTGTGATAATCATAACGGGCTGTGGATCATCTGGGACAACTACAGTCACACAAGTTGAAACCGTCACGACTTCTGGCGGCGGTTCCAGCACAGCAGCTCAGGTTATTTCAAAGAATCCCGACGGCACAAACAACCTTGGAAACTTTTCTGGCAAGGGGAACCAGATGACTCAAAAGTTTCATCTCTCTCCAGGACTTTACAGATTCTCCTATAAATACGGCGGTAAGCATAATTTTATCATTTCCCTCGAAGACAGCTCCGGGATAACGGTTGACAGTATTGTCAACATTGTTGGTGCGGTCGATTCTTCCAAGGCAATCAGGATTAAACAAGAAGGGGATTATCTTCTTGATGTCGAGGCTTGGGATGCTTGGACAATCACGGTCAAGCCGGAAAACTAAACCAGCAATTTTCCAACGGACTGACCCATAGCCTTACATTTAAATCAACGCTTCGCGGATCTGTCGGGCCGACACTTTAACATCATATTTATGAATTTCATGAATTATGAAAAAGGAGGAGGGAAAGAATCTTAGCCCCAAAGCGCTCCTTTTCGATCTTCTCTTGCTCACGGTCCTTGCCGTTGCCGAAGACCTCGGGGATCGTCTCAAGCAGCTGCTTCTTCCAGAGACTAATCTGGTTGGGATGGACGGAGAGCTCCTGGGCGAGTTCGTTTATCGTCCGCTGGCCCTTGATCGCCTCCAGGGCGACCTTGGCCTTGAACTGATTGGAGAACTTCCTGCGGCTCATGAAACCCCTTTCTTTGGCAGTCGAATTCCATTCTAACCGACTGTCTCATTTGGGGGGTCCACTTCACAGGTTTCTACGAGAAGAAGACAAACGCGAGGTCGATCGCTATCGCCACTAGCGAGAAGATGAAGATAATAAGGTAGTTGAGATGCTCGGGTGATTTACTGAGTGAATTGAGCAGGTAGATCAATACTTCGCGATCACTCTCAGTCAGGGAATCAAGTTCCTCCACTTTTTCGATCAACCGATGATCCCTGACCGCTTTCTTGCGTTTCTCTGATATCTGATAGCGGTAATAGAAGAACAGGAAGTTCCCCAGCACGGCGAAATACCAGGCCGGTCGGACCCAGCCGGGCTGTATATGCTCGAATATGATGATCGCCCTGAGGGCGACCGCCGTCGAGATGCCGAGGACTAAAGCGCCATATATCTTGTAACGTGGGGCAAGTGTGATGGACTTATCTAGCATGAAGACATTATATAACCATGCTCCACCGGCGGAGGCGAACCGGCCTCAATAAGACCGGCTCGTGGTCCAAGCCGCCATCAACCTGGCAAATATCAGGGAATTCCCTTGAATCCTCACGGCCACTCCCCCGTCAAAAGCTCATGAAAGCGCGGATTCTGTCGAGCAAATTAGTGTATCCGTAAATGCCCCATGAGTGCGTGAATTTAAAAAGGAGTGGTTTGGATGTCAAGAATTGTAAAGTACACCAGCGAGGCGCCAGTAGACGTATGTAATGAGAAGCTGCCCGGTTGCGACTTAAAGTCGGGAACCGTTCACGTCTGTTTTGAGGACGGCAGCGGCATCACGGTGTGCACGAACTGTTTCAACAGCCGCCTCAACGAAGGTGAGTGGATCACAGACAGCTGCGTCACGCTCAAGGCTGCCTGATTCCGGACTATTTACTGTAAAAAGCCGGGACACCGGCCGGGGCGGGATAATATTGTGCTCTAGATTAAAGACCTCGCGGATCCGCGAGGTCTTTAATATTACGGCTCACGGAGAATTAAGCTCCCCTCCGGCACCAGTATTCTTTCACCCCGTAAATGGCCGCTGTACTCATCTTGTTTTTCCTGCATAACTGCTCATATCGAAAAAAACAAGCGATCCGTCTTCATTGGTTATGGGTTTTTCTTTCAGTATATTTCTCAGCTGCTGCTCAAATTGCGCTGCTCTGTCGCTATATCCGTTGCGATTGATGTATATGCCGCTAAAGCCGGCGGCGGCCAGCTCTGTGACCATTTGATCTGTTGGCTTGCTGGCTATTTCTCTTTGCCATTGGTCGCCATCCCTTCCCCTCATCGCCGGATAACTCCATCGCAATGTTTCGGAATGCAGATACCCTCTCAGGTGATTGTAGTCACTCATTTTATTGACGGCCGGATATTCAGGAAACGCTATATATGGTAACTGGAAAACCATTGCTCCCTTTGGGAGAACCTCCCCGATCTTTCTCACAAATGCCTGGTCGCTGAGGAAAGACCTTTCATGGGAAGCATAGTCGGGCACCATTTGATTTGTGGTTTGATCGAGAATCCCCCCAACAAGAATGATGAACAAAAATCCGTAATACAATGCCCGGCGATTATCGGTCTTTACGTACTTGAGTCGCAAGATTTCCAGGAGAAGCATCACGGCCAGGATAGAAAAGAAGCCGACGTAAATGCCAATACGATTGTATGCGCGTATTTGAGGTGTAACAATCAAGGCAAATGTCAGACTAAAGCCACCGGCAACTGCCAACAGAAACGCTGAGATATTCAACACGCTCAAGCTATCCAGCATTGATAAAAAAGGTTTATTGATATGGCTCTCTCGACCCCTGGCAAGCACCAACCACCCAAACAGGAACAGCAAGCCTGATGCTCCGATCAACCCCAGGGACGATGACCAGGGCGCCGCGGGGGCTTCTTTTATGGCATTGGCAGTCATGCGATTTGCAAAATCTATCCTGTGACCTGGTACTGGATAGATCATCGAGGTAATCGTAACTCCATAGGACAACGACTCATTCGGCAATCTCACGGCCGCTTCCGGATTCCTGCCGTTTATGTGCTGATAAACGAGGCTTGGCAAAATGTTGACTATAAGACCGGCTGCGATTATCGCTATGACAATTCCCGCGGCCACAAGGCGTTTAAAAGACTTGTGATTGTATGCGGCATATATTCCGGCCAGAACCAGGAAAAAACCAGCAAAAAAGGCGTAATAGACGCCTGCGGACGCGGTGAGTAATGCGATGAGAACATACCCCAATGACCTCAGGCTATAAAAATCGTAATCCTCGCCGCCAGCCTGGTTCCCCTTGATAAAAGGCGACGATCCGGAACTGATGCGCAAGATCACAAGTAAGGATAATGGAATGATATATATACCAGACAGGAAAACATGTACTTCTCCACGATTAAAATGATAAGGCAAGAACGCAAATAGTATGCTCCCAATCGCGGCTAACGGGTTTGAAATTTGCAACCGCCTGAACACGAAAAGACCGGTTATAACCGTCAGTGGAAAGGTGGCCAGGTAGAACAGGTTCACAACTACCGCCCAATTGTCCGTGAATAAGGCAATGAACTTCATAAGAAGAAAATGAAGATTGTCCGCCATGGGAAAATCAAACATCTCCAGCCCTGCGGGAGCGCCAACCATGTTATTCCGGAGATACCAACCGTTCTCAATGATTCCCTTGATATGCATTGCTGTGGGGAACTCATCGCTCGACAAATTGCCATCGTAGGTAAAGGGGATCGACAGGTTGGCTTGCCAAAGTTTTAAAACCCAGGCCAGTGTCAGTAGAGACAACACAACGGTAAGCACATAAATGGCAACGGCTCTTGTTTTTGAATTAGAGGCAGCGCTCGCAATATGATTAGGGATGTGGTGGATGCCCATGAACACGACCGAATGTTGGGAGCGACGTAGCAGAAAAATGAACGCTGCTATATCAAACTTCTTTTTAGTGCATTAGCGAAACGGATTTTATCACATGCTCCCGGGCATGAG